>NZ_JRJY01000027.1:0-14007 GCF_000801015.1 Aeromonas sp. ZOR0001
AGGTCAGGAGTTCGATTCCCCTTATCGGCACCATATAAAACAAAGGGTTAGCTTCTCATCGAAGCTAACCCTTTGTGCTTTCTGGCTGGTGACCCTTCTCATCCCCCTCTTTTGCTATCGCAACCCAAAGGGGAAGGGGCAGCGGGCCAACCCTCCCGGCAGGCGGCTACGCAGGTTTTGCTATTCCCCTCAGGCAACCTCGATGTCTAGCTTGGCTGGCTCTTTCTGCATGGATAGCTCTCCAGCTTGCGATGAGGATTCCAGCTTGTCGATGCGCACCGCTGCCACCTTGAACTCGGGGATCTTGGCGTGGGGGTCGGTGGCATTGATGGTGAGCCGGTTGGCCGGGGCTTCGGCAAAGTGGAACGGGATAAAGACCACGCCAGGCTGCATCCGCTTGGTGACGAAGGCGGGCAGCTCGATATGGCCGCGGCGGCTGGTGACTTTCACCCGTTCGCTGTTGCTGATGCCCAACCGCTGCGCATCCACCACGCTCATCATCACCCGTGGCCCAGCCAGCTTGTCGAGCCCTCTGGTCTTGCGGGTCATGGTGCCTGTGTGGAACTGCTCCAGCAGGCGGCCGGTGGTGAGCACGATGGGATAGGTCTCATCGGGCAGTTCGGCGGCATAGCGGAACGGGGTGGCGACCATCTCCCCCTTGCCACGGGTGAACTGCTTGCTATGGAGCAGGCGAGTGCCTGCGGGCGCCGCATCGTTGCAGGGCCACTGTAGCCCTTGCGCTCCCACCTTGTCCCACTGGATGCCGGCGTATTGCGGGGTGACTTGGCAGATCTCGGCGGTGATCTCCTTTGGGTGTTGATAGCGCCAGTCGCCACCCATGGCGTTGGCGATCTGCTGGATGATCCACCAATCCTCCCGCGCCTCACCCGGTGCCTTGAGGGCGGGGGAGATGCGCTGCACTCGCCGTTCGGTGTTGGTGAAGTGGCCGCTCTTCTCGGCAAAGGAGCAGGAGGGGAGCACCACATCGGCCAGCTGGGCGGTTTCCGAGAGGAAGATATCCTGCACCACCAGAAACTCCAGCTGCTTGAGCCCCTCGATGACGTGGTGCTGATCCGGATCGCTCAGCACCGGGTTTTCCCCCATCACATAGAGCCCCTTGATGCTGCCCGCACAGGCGGCATCTATGGTCTCGGTGAGGGTAAGCCCGGGCGTGCGCGGCAAGTCTGGCTGCTGCCAGGCGGTGGTGAAGCGGGCATGCACCTCGGGGTTGGCCACCTTCTGATAGCCGGGCAGGCAGTTGGGCAGCGCCCCCATGTCACAGGCCCCCTGCACGTTGGATTGGCCCCGCAGCGGGTTGATGCCGCCCCCTTCGATGCCGATGTTGCCGCACAGCAGTTGCAGGTTGGCGATGGCCCGCACGTTGTCGTGGCCGGTGGTGTGCTGGGTGATCCCCATGGAGTAGTAGATAGCTGTGCGTTCGGCGGTGCCGATAAGGCGCGCGAGCTCGATCACCTGCTCGGCCGGTACGCCGGTGACAAGGGCCACCTTGTCCGGGGCATAGGCGGGGGAGAGCACCTCCGCTTGCAGCGCCTCGAACCCTTCCACTCGTGCGGCGATGTAGGCCTTGTCGTGCCAGTCGTGCTGGATGATCTGCTGCATCAGGCCGTTGAGCAGCATCACGTCGGTGCCGGGGCGGTGGGCCAGATAGAGGCTGGCGTGGTCGGCCATTTCGATCCGCTTGGGATCGGCCACTACCAGCCGCGCCTTGCCCGTGGTGACAGCCCGCTTGATATGGGAGCCGATGATGGGGTGGGCGGCCGAGGTGTCGGAGCCGATGATGAAGATGAGATCCGAGTGGTCGATACTCGGGATGTCGTTGGTCATGGCGCCGCTGCCGAGTGACGCCTCCAGCCCGGTGACGGTGGAGGCGTGGCAGAGCCGCGCGCAGTGATCCACGTTGTTGGTGCCCAGCTCCCGGCGCATGAACTTCTGAAACAGGTAGTTCTCTTCGTTGGTGGTTTTGGCCGACGAGAAACCCGCCAGCGCATCGCTGCCATAGTGCTGGCGCAGGGCGGTGAAACGCTCGGCCACCAGGGCGATGGCCTCCTGCCAGCTGGCGGGCACCAGCTTGCCATCCTTGCGGATGAGCGGTGTGGTGAGGCGCTCCTCGCTCTGGATAAAGTCAAAGCCGAAGCGCCCCTTGACGCAGAGCAGCCCCTGATTGACCGGCGAGTTGCGATTCCCCTCCACATAGCGGATGCGGTTGCGCGCCTCATCGACGTAGAGGGTGACACCGCAGCCGACCCCGCAGTAGGTGCAGATGGTATTGACCGGCGTGAGCAGTTCGGTGCGCCCCTGTGACTTGTCGCGGGCATCCACCAGTGCGCCGGTGGGGCAGACCTGTACGCAGGCGCCGCACTGCACGCAGTGGGAGTCGCCCATCGAGAGTCCCGTGTCGAACTGCGGCCGGTTCGAGAGGGTACCATCGCTGTTCTTGGCAAAGCGCAGCACACCCTGTACCGCCTGCTCACCACAGATCTGCACGCACTGGCCGCAGCCGATGCAGCGGTTGGCATCAAAGACGATAAATTCGCTGCTGTTATCCACTGCAAACTTCTGGCATTGACTGGTATCGAGAGCGCTCTGATCGACCTTGTATTCGGTGGCGTAGTCGCGTAGTGCACAATTGGTGTTGGCCTGACAGCCACACTCGAGGCAGCGGCTGGCCTCGCTGCGGGCATCCTGGTCACTGAGGCCGCGCTCCACCTCGGCAAAGCTGCCCTCGCGATCCTTCTCTGCCAGATGGGGCATGATGGTGCGGGCGACTTTTTTCAGGTGAGCAAACTGGGCGGGATCGACCTGCTTGAGTGTGGGAGCCTTGCAGGCGTTGAAGGGGTGAACCGGATCGATCATGTCACCGTGGAGGAACTGGTCGATGGCCAGCGCGGCCTTGCGACCATCGGCGACCGCTTCGATGGCGGTCGCAGGCCCGCGGCGCAGATCGCCGATGGCGAACAGGTTGCCGTGGCCGCTGTGCATGGTCTCGGGGTGGGACTCCAGCGTCTGCCAGCGGGTGAAGGAGAGGGTGAGGGGCTCCCCTTCCATAAAGCTGAGATCCGGCTGCTGCGACACTGCCGCAATCACGGTATCAAACTCTTCAAGGAAGAACTCACCGGTGGGCTCCGGGCGGCGGCGACCGGAGGCGTCCGGCTCGCCGAGAGCCATCTTCTCGAGGCGCACCTGACAGACGCGACCACGGCTATCCGGCAGATTCTCTACCGGATTGGTCAGCATCAAAAAGCGCACCCCTTCGTGCTCCGCCTCGTCGATTTCGTAGGCTTCGGCGGGCATCTCGGCGCGGGTGCGGCGATAGATAAGGGTGGTTTCAGCGCCCAGCCTGACCGCCGTGCGGGCGCAGTCGATCGCGGTATTACCACCCCCGATCACCGCCACCCTCTTGCCGGTGGTGAGCCGCTTGGCCAGCATCCGATCCTTGAGGTAATCGACCCCGAGATAACAACCGGCCAGGGTGCTGCCCGGGTAATCCATCGGCACCGCCTTGGAAGCGCCAACCGCCAGACAGACCGCATCATAGTCGCGGCACAGCGCCGAGAGGGTGATCTGGTGGCCCAGGCGCTGGCTGGTGTGGATCCGCATGCCACTCTGGCACATCAATGCAATCTCCTGATCGAGGATCGCCTTGGGCAGCCGGTATTCGGGGATGCCGTAGCGCAGCCAGCCACCCGCTTCGGGCATCGCCTCGAACAGATCGACCTCGAACCCCTCGTAACCCAGATAGTAACCGCAGGTGAGGCCGCCCGGGCCGCTGCCGATAATGGCCACCCGCTTGCCCTTGGCGGGCTTCTTTGCCGGTTGATAGGGGGCAATCTCGGCCAGATCGAGATCGGCGGCGTGACGCTTGAGCTGACGAATGGCCAGCGGTTCATCTACCAAGGCGCGGCGGCACTCCGCTTCACAAAAAGCGGGGCAAACCCGGCCGATGGAGAGAGGCATCGGCAGGGTCTGCTTGATGACGGCCATTGCCGCCTGGTGCTCCCCCATGGCGATGTGGTGCAGATAGGATTGAATGTCCACCCCGGCCGGACAAGCGCGTTGGCAGGGGGCTTCGCAATCGGCGTAGTGATCTGCGAGGATGCGGCCGAGCGCCTGCTGGCGGTGCGCGCGCAGGGCATCGCTTTGGCTGGCGATCACCATTCCTGCCTCGGGGCGCGTCTCGCAGGCGCGGCGGATGCCAAGACCGGCAATCTCCACCACGCAGAGATCGCAGGGTGTCTTGGGGCCGCTGGTGTTGTCACCGCACAGGGAGGGGATATCAGTCTGGTGCTGTTTGGCTATCTGGAGCAGGGTTCTGGTCGGGTCAACCGTCAACTGAGCCCCATCGAGGGTGATGGTGATCATGGCGTCATAAACTCGCTTTCAAGGCGCAGAAAATGCTGCATCTGGCGGAGCCAGCAGGGGAAGCAACAGGGAGGCCGCTTGCTATTTCCTCACCATAGCAAAGGTCATTCACAACGTTATTTGATTTAACTCAGATTATTTGTCTAAAAAGAAAACGATTTCTCTGGTGCCGGGCGCTCTGGGGGTTGGCTAGCAATCTCGAGTTAACACATGACATTGCCAGCAGTTTGATGGCCATTAAAGCCGCCTTGAGCTGGATGTGTAATGTGGTGGTTAATCGTGATGGCACGATCAGGGACCTCCTAAAATAGGCAACTTTCGTTTTGGTGGCAGTAGGGGGGTCAACGCAACATGAGCAGGCCATCTGATGACAGAGCTGCTTCAGGTCTCCGTTTAACCGTACTGTGTCCCGATACTACAACTCCAGCTCAACGATAGGGATCTCCCAGCGCTCGCTGCACATCTGTGTCTGATACTCTTCTTTTTCCTGTTCTTTGCGCCGTTCTACCAGGGCTACCACGCGGGCTTCACGAATGGTATTCATGTTGAATTTCCAGGTCTCTTCGCCCAACTGAGAGAGGCGGGCTATTTCGTGATTCTGGTGATAAACATGCAGCTTGTTGTTTTTATCTGGCGCGATACGTACGGCATCGCCAACCTTTATCTGACTGAGCTGGTGGTGGATACGATGAGTCTCGTTGCTGCGTCCGGCATATCCCAACACCAGTTGCGACATACCCATCATGGCGAAACGACGTTGTCTGTCCGGTCGGGTTGCGTTAGGTCTCTGCACGTAGCAGTGGGAGGCGATCAGTGGAATATGGGGATTACGTTGATCGTGGCGAGCCATGAGAACCAGCCTTTCGATAGCACGTGTCATCCCCACATAGAAGAGGCGCCGCTCTTCTTCCAGGTTACTGGTCGATAGCTCCGCCGCGCGTTGCCAGCCGCCGTCGAGCAGTATCACATGGCGATACTCCTCCCCCTTAACCCCATGTACCGTACTTAACAATACCCCTTTACCGAAGCGGATCTGGCGCTTTTGCTCGCTCAAATACTCGTAGAGGAACATCAGGAAGTGGTGGGCAGAAAGAGCATGCTCTCCCTGACTGGCTTGCCACTGAGCAATCAGATCGTGCAGTAGCTCCTCCCAACGGTTGGCCAGTGAGAGTGGAGGGAGAGGGGCTGCAAGTTGCTCCGCTGTCAGCAGGGCATGACCTTGCTGTTGTAGCCAATTCTGATAGCGCAAGATTTCACGGCAGCGATGCACAGGAAAACCGTTCTCTTTATCCAGAGTAAAACGACAGGGAATATCAGCATCTGCCAGTGCCGAGCGTACCCAGGCCAGTTCCTCCTTCTCTAGCCCATTACGGGCCAGCACGGCGATAGATTCCAGCGGGCAAGTGGGAGTCTTCTCACGGATAAGCGCGATATGTCTCACGACCTCGGCTGCCTGTTGGGCTGCATCCTGGCACTGCTGGATGATGACGCGACCCTGTGCTGTCTCCATCCCCTCCCAGTGCCCCCCAGCCACTTCCATCTTGCGCCTGTCGTCGATCTCGATGGGATGTGTACGCTTCATGCGATCCTGATTGTGCTCAATCAGGCGGTTGGAGGTCTCGATGATGTGGGCGGTGGAACGATAGTTCCAGGTCAGGAAGTGAGTCTGGGCGTTGTAGTCTTGCTCAAAGCGGCGAATAAAGCTGACGTTCGCGTCGCGAAAGGCGTAGATCGATTGGTCATCATCACCCACAGCCATCAGATGCAGTCGGGCCTCCTCATCCTCTTCGCTTTTGCCCACCAGTGCCGCGATAAGCTGGTACTGTTGTTCATCAATGTCCTGATACTCGTCGACGAGCAGAAATTGCAGCCCACCGAGCAGCTTTTCCCGCTGATCTTCCAATTCGAGACCGAGCTGGTTCTGCTCTCCCCGGAGCAGCTTGATTGCGTCATCAATGATGGTGGTAAAGTCGATATCGTCGGATGTCCGGTTTTGCACCGCATTGCCTGTCAGACTCATAGCGAGACCGTGAAAGGTGAATACCGAGACCCGTGCTCCGTCACGCCCCAGCAACTCGGTCAGGCGTCGGCGCAGGGACATCGCCGCATTATGGTTGTAACAGAGCAACATGATCCGCGATGGGGAGATTTGCTTGACCCGCATCAGGTAGGCGCAGCGGTGGATAATCACCTTGCTCTTGCCTGACCCCGGGCCTGCCAGTACCAGCAAGTTTTGCTCGGGCGGTGCCTGAACGATCTGCTCCTGGGCACGGTTGTGAAGATCTTCGACAATGCGCTTCCAGGAGTGTTCGCTGGTCGCCAGCTCCAGGATTTTGTTGCGCCCTTTGAAGTAGTGACCGAGGAACTTGTCAGCTTCCATGGAGAAGTAGTCTGTCACCAGCTTTTTGGCTTTCTTGAAGTGCTCCAGGCTGATGCGGGCGTATTCATTCATCACATGGATCTGAATCACCTTCTGGCGATAGTGATGCTCAAGCGGCTGATAGTCTGCCTTGTTGTATTGTTGCTGCCGCTCAGCGGTCAGAGTGAGGGTCATGGCGCTTCGGAACACTGCAAGACCATTTTGCAGCACGATGGCGTGTTGCTCATGCAGGTAGAGCAGTGCCCGCTCTGCCCCTTTGAGCAACCACTCCTGCTGGCGGCTTGCCTCCCGCTTGTTCATTAGCTGAGCCACATCCATGTCTTCTCGCAGGTATTTGACCAGTTGTTCCAGGGCAAATGACAGCATTACCTGGCGCTGGACACTCTCTTCGCTGCTTGCCAACAGGGTGTAGAGAAAATCGAGGGTGGCGCCTGTGACGCGATGGCGTTGATCAATTGTCTGCTCAATCTGGGACCAGGTTCGGTTGAAGGTGAGTTGGTAAAGATCCCGAGAGAGATATTTGACATCGATGGAGCCTTTCTCGCCCCCCGAGCGACCATCCTGGGCCCAACTGGTCAGCAAATTGCGCAGCAAGCCAGGGTTACACCGCTCATGCCCCAGATCTTTGATGGCCTGATTGACCAGTCGAATGTTAAAGATCAGCCCTTGCCCTGTATCAGGTTCGGGTTCTTTTTCACGCAAGATGTCCAGCATCGCCTTTTCAATGCTGTGTACTTGCCCGCAGAGCACCCGGGCATTGTCTCTTCCTTTGGGGCGAAGCCAGGTAGTCAGTAACATCCCCTGAGAGAGCAGACCGACATCCGCCATCTGGGTGAGTACCCGCATCACTTCACTGGCCTGAACTCCACTTCCGTGATCGGCCATGTATTGGCCTGCCTCTTCGGCAATGGCATCGGCACTGAGACCATCATCATCGGCAGCACTCATCAGCGCCTGGATAACCGCTTGCCATATGGCTTTGGCCTTGGGAGCGAGTTTTAGACTCTCTACCCTTTTCATTGCCTCTTCTGTGGAAGCAAACAGAGGGCGCCCCTGAAAAACCTGAGTGATGTTGTCGCTGCGCTCCAGATAGCCAGCGCGCTCGAGCCAGGCGATCGCTGTCTTGACTTTGGTATCAGCATTGCTGTCATCGGCAGCAAAGCTGGTTTCTACCTCTGGCTGGTTGATGAGCTCTGCACTGGTGGCGACCAGTGGCGAGTTGTTCTCCTGCTTGCCGCCTTTGCTGGCCCTGAGTCTTATTCCGCGCAGGATCTGTTTGATATCGCGCAGGCTGACTTCACTCATGGCCTCGAGCTGGAACTGTTTCTCGATATCCTGTTCATCAAACAGCAGTACGCAGTGAGCTTGTGCTGTATCGCGTCCCGCTCGTCCCGCTTCCTGTAGATAGTTTTCGAGGGAGCCGGGGATATCGGCATGGATCACCAAACGCACATCATCCTTGTCGATCCCCATCCCGAAGGCATTGGTCGCGCAGATGACCCGGATCTCGCCATTGATAAATTGTTCGAGGGTGGTTTTCTTCTGGGCACTGTCCATGCGGGCGTAAAAGCGTGAGACAGGGAGGGATTGTTGCTGACCGAGGAAATCGGCCAGCTCGTCCACGCTGCGCTTGGTTGCGCAGTAGATAACGCAGGAACCGGGCTTTTCCTCACCAAAGAACTGCTCGAGCAGGTTAAGGATATGGCCCTGTTTATTGAGACCGGGGCACTCAACGACGGCATATTCGAGGTTGGTACGTTCAACCCCTCCTTCCAGTCTGAGAAGAGGTCGGGGCTGTTTGTCGAGAAACTGGGCGCAAATATCTTCAATCACATCCGGTTTGGCGGTCGCGGTATAGCAGAAGACTGGAGGCATGGGGACCTGCTGTTCCTTGGCAATTGTGGCGATAGCCTTGGCGCAGTAGAGATAGTCAGGGCGAAAATCATGTCCCCATTTCGACAGGCAGTGCGCTTCGTCAAATACCCAGCCACCGATTTGACGTTGTCGTATTGCTTGTTTGACTGTGCGGTTGCGCAACTGCTCGGGGGAGATATAGAGCAAGGCGATATCCCCCATGCGGATCTGTTCAAGAATCGCGCCTCGCTCTGGTAGCGTCAGCAGCCCCGAGATAGCGGCAACCCCTTCAATACCGGCCTTGTGTTTAAGGTTGTCCACTTGATCTTTCATCAGTGCCTGCAGGGGGGATATCACGACCGTGAGAGCACCGCTTCGCTGGTTACGCACCAGTGCCGGGAGCTGGTAGCAGAGCGACTTACCGCCGCTGGTTGGGAGTATGCCGAGCAATGCGACGCCAGCCATGGCTTCCTCGATCAAGGTCTTCTGCAATGGTGTCCCATCAGGCAGGTTGCGAAAGTTGTCGAGCTCGAAAATTCGCTGCAGATGGCGGCGTGCGTCGTGGTTCTCCTTACAATAGCTGCAGTCAGCATGACCGCAGTGACGTTCACGAACTGTGTGAATGATTTCTGCGGTCTGGGGGAAGCGGCGCCAAATCCAGGGGGGCAATACGGAGTTCCCGCCGGACACGGGCAACCAGGCGCAGGCATAAGCCAATGGTAACAACAGCATGGGTTGACGCAGGGCATCACCAATTACTCGGTTGAGCTGATTGGGGCACGCTTTCTCATGGGCAATGCTCTTGATGAGAGTGGGTAGCTCCGAGACCCGCACTGGCGGGCGGTCTGTCAGTCTGGCAAACACCAGTGACAGACCCTGAGTGTTAAATTGCGCTATGACTCCCTGGTCAAACAGATATTGATAAAGCTGCAATTGGGACAGGGGTAAGGCTTGTAGTGCTATCAGCTGTTCCGAGAAAATCTGCAATGCGAGCCTTGCATCCGCGACCGGATCATTGAGGGTATCTCGAACCAGTTTGTAATCCTTGACCAAGCGGTGATAGGGGTTTTTGGGAAAGGCAAGGGGAGATAGATAGAGGGTATCTATTACCGGCTTTTCGAGAAGTAACTGAGGGCGTACAGCCTGTTTGGCCAACCAGGGGAGATCAAAATCGAGAATATTGTGACCAAGGACTACATCTGCCCCTTGTGCCAGCGCATTTAACTCCTTGAGTGCGAGATCCTGCGGGCCCTTGAGATTGAGTTCACGACCAGCCAGGAGCGCCCCCAGATGACGGAGTTTTTCGTCCCGGGTCAGTTCAAGGTCAAAGGAAAGAATCTTGTCATCCCCAAACAGGGTCACGACATCAGTCGAGTTCATTAATAGCCATCTCCATCTGGCGTTGACCTCTCATGGCGATAATAAGTGCCAAGAGATCAGTGAGTTGGCCGAATATTACCCGAAATGTTGAATGATGGCATCATTCAGAGCCCCTCTGGCCGCGGTTCTTTTGGCGGACACCCGGTTTTGTAAATGCCGCTGCCCGATTAATCGTTCATGTTGGGAAAGTGTCGTTCTGGCCATGGCCAACTAACTGATCTTGTGAGATTATTTTACTTCCTTCTCCGTTCGGAACGCATTGTGTCCCTCGACTACTACCAGTGCCATGCCACCGAATTGGCGACTCGTTACCAACAGGTATCTGCGCGCGCCGTTCACGGCGACTGGCTCACACTGCTGGAGCCTTGGCTCCTTGCTGCACCGCGCAGGTTACTCGATGTAGGGGCCGGCAGTGGTCGTGATGCCGCGTTTTTAGCCGAGTTCCATCAGGGCAACATGGTGGTCGCTGTCGAGCCATGTCAGGCACTTGCTGCGCAGGGGCAATGTCATACCTGTGAGGCTGCGGTGGCGTGGGTCAATGATGCTATGCCGGCTCTCTCTCGCGTGACCGGTACTTTTGATCTGATTTTGCTCAGTGCTGTCTGGATGCATCTACCCCCGAAGTCTCGTCCCTTGGCTCTGGCACGTCTTCATGAGCTGCTCTCACCAGATGGTTATCTGGTACTGAGTCTGCGCCTGGTTATTTCGGAGCAGGAGATGCGGGAGCGAGCCATGTATCCGGTAGCTGTCGATGAAGTGGAGCGGCTTGCATTGGAGGGGGGGATGACACTTCTCCATGTGTCAGAACCACAGGGGGATGCCTTGGCGCGTACCGGGTTGAGTTGGCAGAGTCTTATCCTTGGGGGCGAACATGCACGCCTCCCCTGAGCAACAACTCGCTTTTATTGCCTATCTGCAACTCATCTTTACCGAAGGCGATTTTGTGGCCACTTACAAGTGCGCCTTGCTTCACGGGATTGCAGATATCGCGATTGAGCGCAGTACTGAGACCCATGAGCTGATGGCGGCGCGCACTATTACGCTGGACGAACTGGCCACCAAGTTTGTGGAGCTCTATTGGCAGCACAGTCTGCCCTACTCGGCGACGGGAGAAACGGCCACCTTGCTCAAACAGAGCAGCGGTCGTCAGGCCATCATGCTGACGGAGTTGTCCCGGCTGCGTGAAGATGGGATCCGCTCGGTAACTGCACTGCGTCGTCACGACGCCTGGCGGCCTCTTCTTGCCCGAGTTCGGCGCATCCTTGTTGAGGGACCCTTGTGGCGTCTGCAGATCCTGGGTGGGCGAGAGGAGTGCCACCTCTATCCTCATCAAAGGGGCGCGGATCATATCTGCCTTAACCCCGGCATTCTCTACTGTCTCCACCGCTTTTACGATCTGGTGGTCTCCCTCTCCCGACAGCATTGGTTACAGCTTATCTGCGACATCAAGGGTAATCAGCCACTGATTGGCCCCAGTGTGGGGTTGGAGAATTTTCTATTTGGTTCAAGCCGTCAGGCGCTGGGGCGAGTAGGAGAGGTATTGAGGGACTTGCAGGGGGGAACCTGTTTTTACTGTAACAAGGCGATACACGGGAGTGGTGAGGTAGACCATTTCATCCCCTGGCGTCGTTATCCAATCGATTTGGGTCACAACTTCGTACTGGCACACGCCAACTGTAATCGGAGCAAACGGGATTTTCTTGCCGCTCCCGAGCACAGGGATGCTTGGTACGAGCAGAATATCCTGACTCACGGGGCGTACCTCACGGACGAGCTGGCCCCTCTGGTGAGCGTCGATGCCGAGCGTTCTACTGCCATCGCCACTTGGGCCTATCAGCAAGCACTCCGTGAGCATGCCCGGTTGTGGCGTGGTCTTGACCAGTTTGTTGACGTCACAGCCCCCAGTGGGAATATTCCCCTGCGCTTTTTATGAGACGTTGAGGCTTTCACGCTGCTAGATAAATTCGGCCGGGGAGTCTGAATTTTAGTTTCAAGTTTTTGATTTTGTTGTGTTTAAATGATTGTCTGTTTATTTCTGTGGTACTATTGATGGTACTCACGGTAAACCCCCCCCTTCTTAAAAGACACATCCAGAACATTCCGTTGCCTTACAACCTTCACAAGATGCGAGTTCAAATCCCTTGGCATCTGACACACATAGAGGTTTTGGTGAAGCCTGCAGCCGATGGATAGTTGCCAAAGGCATCATCCTTAGTTCTTGGTTTTCCTTCATTACTCTATGCGGATAATCAGTGCCACGGTCGAATTCTGAAGGCCAGCCTGAACAGGAACAAAAACAGGCGGCTTAATACAGGCTTACGCGACAACTACCTTGAAAAACGCCGCGTTATGTGAGCTGGAAGCAGCGCAAGGAGGTCGCCGCCGATTTACGCCGTATCTATAGCGCAGCCACCTTGGCTGAAGCTGAGCAAGCGCTGGCCGAGTTTGCAGCCAAATGGGACGAAGAGCACCTCAGCATCAGTCGTTCCTGGCGCAACAACTGGAAGAAGCGGAGCGTATTTTTTGACTATCCCCCCAGCTCCGTAAGGTGATCTACACCACGAACGCGATAGAATCACTTAATGCCTCGCTGCGGAAGGTGACGAAGACTCGCCGCTCATTTCCAACAGATGATGTGGTGATGAAAGTGCTGTATCTAAATAACTGTTCCCAATAGTGCTACACCTTCGCTATGCCATAGCCATTCCCCGGGAAAGGAGACACGGTATCCATGAAGTGTTTCACTCGGGCCAGCAGGCTGGCCATTCCTCTGCATTGATGATTGCGCGTGATGGTTTCATGTAACTTGTGCCACAGCCGTTCTATGTGATTAACCCAAGGGCTGTAAACTGGCTGGAACACCAAGCAGAACTTGGGGTTCTTCTTCAACCATCGCTCGGTCTGTTTGCTTTTGTGAATGATGTAGTTATCGAGGAGCTGCGTGATGGTTTTGGCTCGCCGGTAGTGGCGACGCAGCTTTTCCAGCATGGCGATAAACAAGGATGAGTTTTTCTTTATCCCACAGACTAAAGTACTCTTCCGTTGCCTGCATGGAGAACGCCTGCCAGGTAATGTTTGGCGTTCTGTCCCGGTATGACAACCCGCTTTTGCTGCGCTCTGAACATCCAGTCGGCCCCTAATTTGGGATTAAGGTCTATATCGACTTCATCCTCATAAAACACCGGATTATCGGCATCACAGCGGGCCTGCGCAGCCTCGATATTCGCCATTTTCTCCTGATAAGCCGGGTCTTTTATCCGCAAGGTCGGCACGGGCCTTCGCCAGACAATGCCCATACGAGGTAACCATCGGCGGAGCGTGGAGGCTGCCATATTGAGGCCTGTTAACCGATTGATTTTGATGGCCAATAGCTCAGAACACCAACGGCTACGCTGATAACCAAAATCTTGCGGAGAAAACTGCATGAGCAGCACCAGTAAGGTGATAATCTTGGCGACAGATAGGACCGGGGCACGGCAAGTCGGTAAGGCTTCTAGAGCCCCCACACCTTCATCCCGATACCACCGAAGCCAACGGCCGATGGTCGAGCGAGCCGCGCCGGTAATGTGATGAACATCCGTGATCGTGCATCCTTCATGTAACAGCAAGATGGCCATCAAGCGACGAGCATGCCCTTTATCACGGGTGGCATGGATGATTTTGTGAATACGGCGCCGTTGTGGTCGTGGCAGGGGTGGTAGGATATGCATCAACTCAGTCCTTTGGGTGTGGCTTGTTTTGTTTGGCGACTAATGAGATCGCACAAACTGGACTGAGTTCCCTTCCTCCAGTGATCTACTATTCGGAACAGCTATTAAGAGGGTAGCTATTAATAACCAAGCGTTTTTGGGCAACCCAAGGAGACGAATCCAACTTTGGGGGCCTGTTTTGTGTTGGACATCGCTCAATCACTCTTAGGTGGCTCTTCTTTAAGGGCGCGGATTTTACCGGAATGGTTAACCAAAAACTGGCGTTGTTTCCCAAATCAGCCAGCAAGTCATGACGTTCCCAGC
>NZ_JRJY01000039.1:0-18443 GCF_000801015.1 Aeromonas sp. ZOR0001
TTTGGATTTAGCTAAAAACCGGTCATTTCAAATAGTTTTTGACATGTGTCAAAGCAAGCCATCAAGGGCATGATCGGAAAATTTATGGGCGTCATCGAAGTACTCCTGCAGGGTTCGCATATCCTTGTGGCGCGTCACCTCGATGATCTTGTTCATCGGCTTGCCGGCAGTCACCGCCGAGGTGATAAATCCACGGCGCAGGCTATGGCCACTGACGTAGAGATCGTCAATGGTTTGACCAGTTCGCCGCTTGATCATCAAATTGATGCCCTGAGGGCCGAGCGGTTCGGCCATCAGTTGCCCCCAACGATTCATGCGTCGAAACAGCGGCCCCTCGCTGATCCGGCTTTTGTGTAGCCAGTTTTGCAGTGCTGATACGGGACAGTAGTGCTTGCCCGGGATCAGGGCGATCTCGGTTTCATGCAGCTGATGTTTGCTCGGTTTGAGGCGAAGGCGGATCCCCTGCCCCATAAAATCGAGATCGCTAACCTCAATTCGGGCCGCTTCCGAACGGCGCAAGGCGCCACTAAACATCAACAGCAGCAGGGTGTGATCACGCAAGCCTGCCAAGTCACTGGTGTCGATGCCATCGAGCACCTGGGTCAATGGTTGCAGCGTCAGGGCGCCGGTTTTGCGTTTGCGGTTATCCCCCAACCTGACAATACCGCGCATCATCTCCTTGATTTCGGGATGTTCGGTGGGCATGGGGTGAATGCCTTTCTGCTTGAAGGCATAACGGATCCCGGCAAGCCGTCTCACCAGGGTTGCCGGTTTTCGAGGTTCACCGTTACGCAACTCCCCCTTCCCCTCCTCTTTATCCAGCCATATCCAGTCGGCCAATACGCCGTCGGCCTGATCAGCGAGAAAATTCATGATGTCGTGATGGGTCGTCTGTAGCGGATCCAGCCCGTGCAATTGGCACCAGAAGACAAAAATACGGGTATCAGCCTGATAGGCATTGAGGGTGGAATCCGCTTTTGCACTGCGCAAAAAGTGGCGCGCCCGGCTATTTAGTTGCGCATCAAAAACAGTCTGCAGTGACTGATGAGCTGGATTAGACAAGGTTGGATATGCCACGGAACGCTATGATTAATATGAAGTTTGAGAGGATCTTACAGGATCCTTCCCACACATCAAGTATCGATAATGAATATTATCGATACTAAGAACATCATATTTTTATACCCTTTGACCATGCTGAATAAAAGAAACATAGGAATATCATTCGACCCGGTTTAGCAAAAACGAAAACGTAAAAGTAACATTTGCAGTAATAAGTGAGAGATAACGCAGCTCGGTATTGATATTCAGGTGGGTAATCAGCTTGGTATTTGAAAATTAAAAAGCCCCGAATAACGGGGCTTGGGTGTTATTTTTTCGCCAGCTTGAACAGTTCAAAGAAATTCCGGCTGGTGGCTTCTGCCAATTCATTGAGCGGAATATGACGCAGGTCAGCAATAAACTGCGCAACGTCTCGCACAAAGGCGGGTTCGTTCTCCCTCCCCCGATGCGGTACGGGGGCAAGATAGGGCGAGTCGGTCTCGACCAGCAATCTGTCGAGGGGCAGAGCCTTGACCACCTCTTGCAGTGCAGACGCATTTTTGAAGGTGGCGATCCCGGAGATGGAGATATAGAACCCCATCGCCATCGCGGCTTGCGCCATCTCGAGAGACTCGGTGAAACAGTGCAGCACACCGCCAACCTGATCTGCTCCCTCTTCACGCATGATCTGCAAGGTATCTTGTTGAGCATCGCGAGTGTGGATGATCAGCGGCTTGTTCAGCGCGCGAGCAACCCGGATATGTTCGCGGAAAGAGGCTTGCTGAACTTCCTTATTCTCGGGCGAGTAAAAGTAATCGAGACCTGTCTCACCGATGGCCACCACACGTGGATCGGCAGCTTGCTTGAGCAGCAACTCGGCATCGACACCGGGTTCCTGATTGAGCGGATGTACCCCGCAAGAGGCAAAGACCTGGGGATAGGGAGCGATCGCCTCGAGCATGGTCGGGAACTGTGCCTGAGTCACACTGACACAGAGAAAATATCCCACGTCCAGTTTCGCGGCCTTGGCAAGTACATCGGCCATGCTGGTCTGCTTGCTGCCATAGCTGAGGCGATCGAGATGACAGTGGGAATCAACGAGTAACATATACAACCTTTCTGCTTGTCGGTACTTATAACCAGCGACTGAGCCAGTTCATCAAATGGATGGTGGGATTGGAGAGCTGCCCCGGCTGGCAAGCGGCCTTGAGGGCAACCAGACCTTGTTCTGCTTCCAGCAATTTTTCGCTGGAGTGCTGCTCCGCCAACCGCTGACTCAAGATTGCCAGATCCGGCATTGCCAGCTGATGGTGACCACATCCGGCCTGGGTTTTCAGGGCATCGCACAAAAAGAGCTGCAACCAGTGCAACCTGACCTGCGTCTCCTGACCAAGCTGGCTGCACAGTGCTGTCGCCTTGACCGGACTTTGACTCAGGGCGACAAACTGTTCCAGCAATTCCCTGCGAGTACCGTCCTGTTGCTGCTCGATATAGTCGAGTACCCGCAGCGGGGCCCCCTGACAGATCCGCACCTGAGCCAGAGTGGCCTGATGACCCTGCTCGGCCAACCAGCGTACTGTCTCCCCTTCCGCAGGCAACTGACAGACATGTTTGTGACAGCGACTGAGAATGGTGGGAAGCAACCGGGAAACCTGGGAGGCGATCAGCAACAGTAAGCTGTCGCCTGCCGGCTCTTCCAGGGTTTTCAGCAAGGCGTTGGCCGCCGATTCGGTCATCCGTTCCGCATCAGGAATGATCACCACCTTGCCACGGCCGAGCTGGGCAGAGCCCTGCAGCCGGGTGCAGATCTCGCGAATGGCCTCGACCCCGATGGTCTTGCTGTCGCGAGTTATGGTGCCGAGATCCGGGTGGTTGCCCTTGTCAAACAGCTGGCAGGAGTGGCACTGACCACACGGTTCTCCACGATCCGGTTGCTGGCAAAGGTGTAAACGCGCCAGCCGCTCGGCCAGTTGCTCCTTGCCAAGACCGGGATCGCCCAGCAACAACCAGGCGTGGCCGAGACGACCGGACAGGGCCGTCTGGCTCAGGGCATGCCAGTCGGGGATCAGCCAGGGATACATAGCGGCTCGTTCGACAGATAGTGATTCAATGCACGCTCGATGGCAGCTTTGACCTGTTCCGGCGTTTGCGCCGCATCGATCACCACAATGGAATCATCCTTGGCGGCCAGTTCGAGATAACGAGTTCGGGTACGCTCGAAGAAGCTCAGTTGCTCCAGTTCGATGCGATCCAGCTCGCCGCGATGGCGGGCGCGCTGCAAGCCAAGGGCAGGATCGATATCGAGATAGAGGGTGAGATCCGGCTTGAAGTTGCCGAGCACCGCCTGCTTGATGGCTCCGATAAGCTGTGCATCGATACCACGACCACCGCCTTGATAGGCCTGGGAGGAGAGATCGTGGCGATCCCCCACCACCCAGACACCGTCGGCCAGTGCGGGTTTGATGCGGGTCTCCACCAGTTGTACGCGGGAGGCATACATCAGCAGCAATTCCGCCTCGATGGTGAGGCGCTCGTCGTGCACCTCTTTGACGATGGCCCGCATCCGCTCGGCCAGCGGCGTACCACCTGGCTCGCGGGTGCACTCGATCCGGTTGATGCCGTGGCGCTGCAGATAGTCGGTCACATAACGCACGGCCGAGCTCTTCCCTGCCCCTTCCAATCCTTCGATCACAATAAATTTAGACATTAGGGTTTCTTCAATATGTATTCGCGAACCGCCCGATTGTGTTCATCGAGGGTCTTGGAGAAATAGTGGGCACCGCCCCCCTTAGCGACAAAGTAGAGATAGTCGGTCGACTTGGGGTTAAGCGCAGCTTCGATGGAGGCCTTGCCCGGCATGGCAATAGGCGTGGGCGGCAGACCATCGATCACATAGGTGTTGTAGGGATTCTTGTCGGTCAGATCGCTGCGGCGAATGTTGCCATCGTAGCGATCTTTCACCCCGTAAATGACGGTGGGATCGGTTTGCAACTTCATGCCCAGGCGCAGACGATTGACAAACACCGAGGCGATCTGCGCACGCTCGTCCGGCTGGCCGGTCTCTTTCTCGATGATGGAGGCCATGATTAACGCCTCATAGGGGGTCTTGTAAGGCAGGTTGGCCTGACGTTTCTCCCAGCTCTGCTGCAGGAAAGTCTCCATATCCTGATGGGCACGACGCAGGATTGAGAGATCGCTGGCATGGGTGGTATAGGCGTACGTTTCCGGCAGGAACCAACCCTCCAGCTTGCCATTCTCGATGCCGAGCTCCTGCGCCAAGTCGGCTTCGGATTGCTCAACGGTCAATCGCTCAAGGTATGGGGCGCTGGAGAGCTGCTTCTGCCAATCCTCGAAACGGGAACCTTCGACGAAGGTGAGGCTGAAGTGAAACTCCTTGCCCGATGCAAACAGGGAAAGGGTTTCCTTGAGAGGGGCCCCTTCCTTGATTTCGTAGGTGCCCGATTTGATGGCCACCAGTTCGGGATGGCTGCGCAACCAAAGCCGCACCGCCCAGGGGCTGGGTTCCCCCTCACCCAGTTCGGCAATGAGGCGCGCCGCATGGGCGCCCTTCTCCACCGTAAAGAGCCGGGTCGGCCCCTTGTTGGTGAGCGTCTCTACCTGTTGCCATTTGTAATGTACATAGCCCCCGGCAGCGGCTACCGTCAGTGCCGCCCCCGCGAGCAGGGTGTAAAGCCGATTAAACTTCAATGACCAAACGCTCCTGTAAACGGCGACTCAATACCGCTGGGGGATAGTGGATATCCTCGATGCCATTGACCGGCACGATCCCCATCAGGGTATTGGTGAGCCACACCTCTTCCGCCTGCCATAGTGACTCCAGCGGAGCCTCTACCACACGCAACTCAATACTCATCTGTTTCAACATCGCTATCACCTGGCGGCGCATGATGCCATCGACACCACCGCGGGCGAGATCGGGCGTAAACACCGTCTTGCCCCGACGCCAAAACAGATTGGCACTGACCCCTTCAACCAGAAAACCTCGACTGTTAAGCACTATCCCTTCGACTGCATTCCGGCTGACAAGTTCGCTTTTCAGCAATACCTGCTCCAGACGATTCAAGGTTTTAAGCCCGGCCAGCATAGGGGCATCACCGATCCGCTGGCGGCACACCACCATCTCGATCCCCGCCTGTTGCCACTGGCCATAGTGAGTGGGAAATGGCGCTAGGCTGATAATCCGGGTCGTGTGCTGACATCCGCTGCCATCATAGCCCCGCCCCCCCTCGCCGCGGGTCAGGATCACCTTGGCCACGCATTGTGGCTGCTCGGCCACCATCTCTTCAACCTCCCGGGTCAGGAGATCCCAGTCCGGCTCAACCAATCCCAGCCGGTTGTTGGCCAGCTGCAACCGTGCCAGATGGGCAGGCCACTGCAACACGCGCCCCTCCCTGACCGCCATGGTGGTGAAATGACCGTCACCATAAGCCAGCCCCCGATCATAGGCCGAGATGGTATCAAGCTTCATGCCATTGATAAGCAAAGGGATCCCTCTGATAAAAAAGGCCCGATACCGGCAGTATCGGGCCTGTGTCTTTGCCCTGCGGCAAATTATACGCGTTTGAAGATCAGTGAGCCATTGGTGCCGCCAAAACCAAACGAGTTGGAAAGGGCGTACTCAAAGCTACCTGGCTTGGCCACATGGGGTACCAGATCCAGATCGCACTCATCATCCGGGTTGTCCAGGTTGATGGTGGGCGGAGCCACCTGATCACGCAGGGCCAACACTGTGATGATCGCCTCGATGGCACCGGCGGCGCCCAACAGGTGACCGGTCATGGACTTGGTGGAGCTGACCATCAGGGATTTGGCGTGCTCACCAAACACCGACTTCATGCCACGCAGTTCAGCCACATCACCCAGCGGGGTGGAGGTACCGTGCGCGTTGATGTAACCAATCTGCTCGGGGGCAATGCCGGCATCCTTGATTGCATTTTTCATGGCACGAGCGCCACCGTTGCCATCTGCAGGAGGCGCAGTCATGTGGTACGCGTCACCGCTCATGCCAAAACCGACCAGCTCGGCGTAGATCTTGGCGCCACGGGCCTTGGCGTGTTCGTACTCTTCCAGTACCAGTACACCGGCACCGTCACCCAGCACGAAACCGTCGCGATCTTTATCCCACGGACGGCTCGCTTTTTGCGGCTCGTCGTTGCGGTTGGAGAGTGCCTTGGCGGCAGCAAAACCACCCATCCCCATCGCGGTGGAGGCTTTCTCGGCACCGCCGGCGACCATCACGTCGGCATCACCGTAAGCGATCATCCGACCCGCCATGCCGATGGCATGGGTACCAGTGGTACAGGCGGTAGTCACGGCGATGTTCGGCCCTTGCAGACCTTTCATGATGGAAAGATGACCGGACACCATATTGATGATGGTGGACGGAACGAAGAAGGGACTGATCTTGCGCGGGCCGCCGTTGACCAAGCTTTCGTGGTTCTGTTCAATCAGACCCAGACCGCCGATACCGGAGCCAATCGCCACGCCGACACGTTCGGCATTCTCTTCATTGATGGTCAGGCCGGAATCATCCAGCGCCTGCATACCGGCCGCGATGCCGTATTGAATGAAGAGATCCATCTTGCGAGCGTCTTTACGGTTGATACCGTACTGCTCGGGATCGAAATCCTTGACCAGACCTGCGAAGCGGGTTGCAAACTCGCTGGCATCAAAGTGTTCGATAAGAGAAATGCCGCTCTGCCCGTTGAGCAGTGCTTGCCAGCTGGATTCGGCAGTGTTACCCACCGGGGAAAGCATCCCCAAGCCGGTCACCACGACTCTGCGTTTTGACACTGAGGTAGTCTCCGAGAGGTGTTTTGAAAAGGAACAAATACAAAAGAAGCGGCCCTTGGGCCGCTTCTTTCAGAACAGGAACTTATTCCTGATTAGCGGTGATGTAGTCGATAGCCGCTTGAACAGTGGTGATCTTCTCGGCTTCTTCATCAGGAATTTCGGTATCGAATTCTTCTTCCAGCGCCATTACCAGTTCAACGGTATCCAAAGAGTCAGCGCCCAGGTCGTCGACGAAGGAGGCAGCGTTCTTAACGTCTTCCTCTTTAACACCCAGTTGTTCGATGATGATTTTCTTTACGCGTTCTTCGATGTTGCTCATGACCTGAATTTTCCTTTAAAAATACGCTATTTGCGTCTGGTTGGGGTAGTTTATTCAATTGACGTGAGTTTGCAAGTAGCTTGCCGCTGGTCAAACCACGAAATGTGCCAAACTTCGGCGTACTATCGCAAATTTGAACAGATCTTACGACAAATTGATTACACCATGTACATCCCGCCATTAACATGCAGGGTTTCGCCGGTGATATAGGCTGCTTCATCAGAAGCCAAGAATACCACAGCTGCGGCAATTTCTTTTGGATCACCCAAACGGGCGGCTGGCACCTGACTCATGATGCCGGCACGTTGATCGTCATTCAGGGCACGGGTCATGTCGGTTTCGATGAAACCGGGAGCAACCGCGTTCACTGTGATACCACGGGATGCCACTTCCCGCGCCAACGATTTGGTAAAACCAACCAGACCGGCCTTGGCGGCAGCATAGTTGACCTGACCGGCATTGCCCATAGTTCCCACCACGGAGCCAATGCTGATGATGCGACCGTGACGTTTCTTCATCATGGCACGCAACACCGGTTTGCTCAGACGATAAAGCGAGGTCAGATTGGTATCGATGATCTCGTTCCACTCGTCATCTTTCATCCGCATCAACAGGTTGTCACGGGTGATCCCCGCGTTGTTGATCAGGATGTCGATGTCGCCAAAGCGCGCCTTGATGGCGGCGAAGACGGCTTCGATGGATTCTTGGCTGGTCACGTTCAGTGCCATGCCGCAACCATTGTCGCCCAGATAGGCGCTGATCGCCTCGGCACCGCTCTCGCTGGTCGCCGTACCGACCACTTTCGCGCCACGGGCCACGAATGTTTCGGCAATCGCACGGCCGATGCCACGACTGGCACCGGTCACCAACACAACCTTATCGGTAAAGCTCATCACTTACTCCTGTTTACTTGATCTGGGCCAGCGCCTGCTCGAAAGAGGCGGCATCGTTGGCGTGAATACCTTCCACGCGCTTGTCGATGCGCTTGGCGAGCCCGGTCAACACTTTGCCCGGTCCCATCTCGATCTCGAGGGTAACGCCCTCATTGGCCATCCGCTCGACAGTCTCGGTCCAACGAACCGGGCTGAACAGCTGACGTACCAGCGCTTGCTTGATGGCGGCCGGATCCTGTTCACAGGATACATCGACATTATTGATGACCGCGATGGTTGGAACCTTGATCTCGATCCCGTCCAGCGCAGCTGCCAGTTTTTCTGCGGCAGGTTTCATTAACGCGCAGTGAGACGGTACGGAGACAGGCAGTGGCAGCGCACGCTTGGCGCCCGACTCTTTCATCAGCACGTTGGCGCGCTCAACGGCCTCTTTGTGACCGGCGATAACCACCTGGCCCGGGGAGTTGAAGTTGACCGGAGAGACCACCTGCCCTTGTGCCGCTTTTTCGCAGTTGGCGGCGATGGATTCGTTATCAAGGCCGATGATGGCCGCAATGGCGCCGGTGCCTTCCGGTACCGCTTCCTGCATGGCCAGACCACGCAACTCGACCAGTTTGACCGCATCGGCAAAATCGAGTGCGCCGCTGCACACCAGCGCGGAATACTCACCCAGGCTGTGACCCGCCATGACGGCAGGAGTTGCCCCACCCTGCTGTTGCCACAGGCGCCACAGGGCGACAGAGGCAGTCAGCAGCGCAGGCTGGGTGCGCCAGGTTTTGTTCAGATCTTCAACCGGACCATCCATCACCAGGGCAAACAGGTCATAACCCAGCACCTGGCTCGCCTCGGCGAAGGTCTCCTTGATCACGGCATGTTGTTCGGCCAGCTCGGCCAGCATGCCAACGGACTGGGAACCTTGTCCCGGGAAGGCAATGGCAAATTGGGTCATCATTGATTCCTTTTAGATAAGACAAAAATGAAATCGGTGACGGGATGATGGAGACACCATCCCGCCGAAGATCAGAGGCGAACCAGCGCCGAGCCCCAGGCGAAACCGCCACCGAAGGCTTCCAGCAGTACCAGCTGACCCGGTTTGATCCGGCCATCACGAACCCCTTCGTCGAAGGCGACCGGAACGGAAGCGGCAGAGGTATTGCCGTGCTTGTCGAGGGTCAGCACCACTTTATCGAGACTCATACCGAGCTTCTTGGCAGTGGCGCTGATGATGCGGAAGTTGGCCTGATGTGGCACCAGCCAATCCAGCTCGCTCGGCTCGATGCCAGCAGCGGCCAACGTTTCGGTGACGATCTCGCTCAGACGGGTGACCGCGACCTTGAAGACATCGTTGCCCTTCATGTACATGTAGGCTTCGAGCTCGGCACCCGGCATGCCGCGACGAGGGTGCGGCAGCTTGAGCAGCTCGCCATAACGGCCATCGGCATGGAGATGGGTAGAGAGGATGCCCGGCGTCTCGCTGGCACCGACAATCACAGCCCCTGCCCCATCACCAAACAGGATGATGGTGCCGCGATCTTGCGGATCGCACATGCGGGAGAGCACATCGGCCCCGACGACCAGCACATGGCGGGCTGCGCCGGATTTGACGAACTGATCGGCAATGGAGAGTGCGTAGGTGAAACCGGCACAGGCAGCTGCCACGTCAAAGGCAGGAATGCCCGGTACGCCGAGCAGCCCCTGCAGCTCGCAGGCGGCAGCCGGGAAGGCATTTTCAGCACTGGTGGTGGCCAGCACTATCATATCGAGATCGGCAGCGGTCAAACCGGCTGCATCCAGGGCGCGCAGAGCGGCCTGGTAAGAGAGGGTGGCAACGGTTTCGTCAGCCCCGGCAATACGGCGCTCACGGATACCGGTGCGTTCCACGATCCACTCATCACTGGTCTCAACCATCTGCTCGAGATCGGCGTTGGTACGCACTGAACTCGGCAGGTAGCTGCCAGTACCCAGAATTTTGCTATGCATAGAGTTCTTATAGATCCCTGTCAGAGAAGACAGCTTCAAGGCGATCTGCTATTTGCAGTGGAAGTTGATGTTTGGCCTCTTGTGCGGCCAGCAGGATCGCATTACACAGGGCGCGCCGTTCGGCCCGCCCATGACTTTTTACCACAATGCCGCGCAATCCTAACAGACTTGCTCCGTTATACTGGTCGGGGTTCAGGTAAGAAAAACGCCGTTTGAACATAAATCCGGCGATCCGGCCAAGAAAAGTGCGTTTCTTGCGGGGATATCCGGCCAGCTGGGCCATCATCCGCACCACCCCTTCTGCCGTCTTGAGGGCGACATTGCCGACAAAACCGTCGCAGACGATCACGTCGCTGTCGCCGCTGAAGATGCGATCCCCTTCTACAAACCCGACATAATTGAGCGCGTGGCACTGACGCAACAATTCGGCGCTGTGGCGCACCAGATCGTTGCCCTTGATCTCCTCCTCGCCGATGTTGAGCAAGGCAACACGGGGGGATGCAATGCCTTCTACCTTTTCGGCCACGACGGAGCCCATCACCGCAAACTGCAGCAAGGTATCCGCATCGCAACTGACGTTGGCGCCTAGATCCAGCATCACGGTGCGTTTGCCACACAATGTCGGCAGCGCCTTGATAAGTGCCGGCCGATCGACCCCGGGCAGGGATTTGAGCACGCACTTGGCCATCGCCATCAACGCACCGGTATTACCGGCACTGACGCAGGCATCGGCCTCACCGGCTTTCACCAGATTGAGTACCACCCGCATGGAGGAGTCTTTCAGAGTTCGCAGCGCCACGATCGGTTTATCGCCCATGCCAACCACCTGGGATGCATGTACGAAACGAACGCGGGGATGATTCAGCAAGCCATGTTGCTGCAGCAGAGAAGAGCTCTGATGCTGGTCGCCGACCAGGATCAGTTTTAACTGGGGTAAAAGAGACAGTGCCTGCACGGCGGCAGGCACTGTTTCCGAGGGGCCAATATCTCCCCCCATGATGTCTAGCGCGACAGTTTGCGTAGACAAAGGCAATCCTTAAGCGATTACCTTTTTACCGCGGTAGAAACCATCGGCAGTCACGTGGTGACGACGATGAATTTCGCCACTGGTCTGATCAACAGTCAGGGCAGCGGTGGTCAGCGCATCGTGGGAACGACGCATGCCACGCTTGGCACGGGTTTTACGGTTCTGTTGTACGGCCATTGTAGGCTAACTCCTAAATTCACTTACGTTTAAGCTCTTCAAGAACTGCAAAGGGATTCGGCCGCTCATCAGCAGGTTCGATTTCACCCCAGGTCATCTCCATGTTTCCTCTCGGGCATGCATCCAGAGAATGCATTGCAACTTGAGGCAACGAGAGGATGAGTTCATCCTCCAGGATTTGATGAAGATCTATCTCGCCGTTTTCGTCCAACTCAATGGGCTCATAAGCTTCCGGCAGTTCTTCCTCGTTTGTTCTTTCGAACAGCGGAGTGTAGATAAATTCAGCTTCACAGAGGTGTTCGAATGTCTCTCCGCAACGTTGGCAAACCAGGTCAACCTTGGCATGGGCAGTGCCTTTCATAACGGTCAACTTCTGGACATCTTTGCCAAAGTGCAGTGATACATCGATATCGCTCTGCAAGCCAGCGGTTGATTCCTCCAGCCTGGGCATCTGCGACTTTTCCACTATCCCGATGTAATCGAGCAGCTTCAAGGCACTACGGACTGGATCAACCTTAACGGGCAACTTCACCTTTTGCATAGGGCGCGAATAATATAGGTCCAACAACTGATAGTCAAAGGAAAAAGTCCTTACCGCCGATGATTTTAACGTCACAAGTCCCTAGAATGCCGGTACCTGCTTTCATCGGTACCTGATTATGCCACAGAATCTGATCCTCGCCTCAACTTCTCGCTATCGCAAAGCCCTGCTGGAGAAGCTCGGTCTCCCCTTTGAATGTGCCGCCCCCGATGTGGATGAGCGACCACTGGCTGGCGAATCCGCCGAGGCGCTGGTGGCCAGACTGGCTCGTGCCAAGGCTGATGCCATCGCCGGGCAACGTGATCACGGCTTGATCATCGGCTCTGATCAGGTGTGTGTCTGTAATGGCCGCATCCTCGGCAAACCGGGAACCATCGACAATGCCATCGCCCAGCTGATGGTGGCTCAAGGTCGCAGCGTCACCTTCTATACCGGCCTGTGCGTGGTGAATGCCGCAACCGGTGAGGCTCATCAACTGGTGGAACCTTTCACCGTCCATTTTCGCAACCTCGATGAAGCCGCCATTCGCCGCTATGTAGAGGCTGAATTGCCCCTCGATTGTGCGGGCAGTTTCAAATGCGAAGGGATGGGGATCGTGCTGTTCAAGGGGCTGGAAGGGCGCGATCCTAACGCCTTGATCGGTCTGCCGCTGATCGGCCTGATCGAGCTGCTGGAGCGCCACGGTGTTGCCCTGCCCTGATTGCGGGTAAATAGATAAGCTAGATCGAGCATATAAAAAGCCCGGTCAATAGACCGGGCTTCTGTTATCAATCAGATCGACGTCTCTTAAAGAGACGCGTCTATAACAGCCCGCGAAGAGCCGCCATAGAATCCACCACCGCCACTGGCCCGTGACGACTGAGGGCATCGCGGCTATCCACCCCCCAGGTGACACCAATACGCGGCATGGCGATCGCCTCGGCCATCGCCATATCGTGAACAGAGTCGCCGATCATTACCGCCTGCCGGGGTGACAGCCCCAGCTCGTCCAGGATCTGCTCAAGCATCAGCGGATCAGGCTTGGAGCGAGCCTCATCGGCCCCGCGACTGGTTACAAACAACGGGCGCAGTCCGGTCTCATCCAATACCCGATCCAGCCCACGGCGTGATTTGCCGGTCGCGACGGCCAGTTGCAGCCCTCGTGACCGCCAATCATGCAGCAACTCCCCTGCCCCGGAAAACAACGGGCTGGGGGTGGCATCGTGCAGATAGTGATGACGATAGCGATCGATGAGTGCGGCAATCTGGCGATCATCAAAGGCACTGCCACTACCACTACCACTACCACTACTTAAAGGGAACAGACGGGACATGGCGACATCAAGGCTCAATCCGATGATTTGCCGGATCTGGGTTGGTGCAGGAACCGCCAGCTCACAATCTCTGGCGGCCCCCTGCACACAGGCCACAATCCGGCCCACCGAATCCATCAGGGTACCGTCCCAATCGAAAATGGCGAGCCGGATGTCCTGCATCAGCGTGGCAAGCCGTTGAGGAAGTTGTCGAGTTCAGGTGCCAGCGGTGCTTCTACCTGCATCTCGCGACCATCGGCCGGATGGGTGAAGCTGAGCTTCCAGGCATGCAAAAAGAGCCGTTTCAGCCCTTGGCTGCGCATTTTCTCGTCAAACGCCGCTTCACCGTACTTATCGTCACAGGCGATCGGATGGCCGGCATGCAGGGTATGCACGCGGATCTGGTGGGTACGACCGGTGATGGGGCTGCACTCGACCAGGGTCGCTTCGGCAAATTGACGCACGATACGGAACCGGGTTTCGGAGGGTTTGCCATCGGCACTGACCCGCACCACCCGTTCGCCAGACTGCAGGTCGTTTTTGCGCAGCGGCGCATTGACCACCTTGACGTGAGCCTGCCATTTGCCACGCACCAGCGCCAGATACTGCTTGCGCATGGTCTTGACGCGCAACTGCTCATGCAGGCTGCGCAGGGCGCTGCGTTTCTTGGCAACCAGCAATACACCAGAGGTGTCGCGATCCAGTCGATGAACCAGTTCGAGAAAACGGGCTTCCGGCCGCAGGGCTCGCAGCCCTTCAATCACGCCAAAGCTCAGGCCGCTGCCACCGTGTACTGCCATGCCGGAGGGCTTGTTCAGCACGATCATGGCATCGTCTTCGAACAGGATCTGGCTCTCCAGACGCTGGATAACCCCGAGGTTTGCCGAAGGCAGCTCATTCTTCTCGGCAACGCGCACGGGGGGCACCCGCACCTCGTCACCTGCGCAGAGTTTGTACTCCGGTTTGATGCGCTTTTTGTTTACCCGCACTTCGCCTTTGCGAAGGATGCGATAGATCAGGCTCTTGGGGACGCCCTTTAGCTGAGTCTTGAGAAAATTGTCGATGCGCTGCCCGTCATGCTCAGCTTCGATGGTGAGCAGCTGCACTTGTTGTTGTATCTGTGTCATGGCGCGGATTTTAACACTGCCAGCGCCCCTTGGCTGCATGGTTTGTTGAAAAATGGCGCCTTGCTATAAAAGAGGTTTAAATGGGATAATAAACAAGGTTTTGTCATTGTGTTCAAGCCTTGTACTAAGTGGCCAAAAAGTATGCCACCCAATCCCGAAACACCGTGTATACAAGAACATGACGGTTCCCGGGTGCGAGGTACAACGCATGGAGAACACAAACATCACCGTTTATTTGTCTCCATTTCGGCATCCTAATTCATTCCTTCTCGAGAAGTGATGACCAGAACGCCCTTAGTTTGCGCCTCATGCATACCCCAACCGGGAGGTTGCCCCAGTATGCTGAAGACCCGAGGCCGGCGCTGGCAGGACCCAGATGGAGGAAATCAAAATGACACAATAATGAGAACTCAATGAAAAGAATGCTTATCAACGCAACTCAAGAAGAGGAGTTGCGCGTAGCGCTGGTTGACGGACAACAGCTCTACGATTTGGATATTGAAAGTCCGGGACACGAGCAGAAGAAAGCGAACATTTACAAGGGTAAAATCACCCGCGTAGAACCCAGCCTTGAAGCTGCTTTTGTCGACTACGGCGCCGAGCGCCACGGTTTCCTGCCGTTGAAGGAGATCGCCCGCAATTACTTCCCCTCCGGTTACTCCTATCAGGGTCGTCCCAACATCAAAGAAGTGGTCCGCGAAGGTCAGGAAGTTATCGTCCAGATCGACAAGGAAGAGCGTGGCACCAAGGGTGCAGCCCTCACCACCTTTATCAGCCTGGCAGGTAGCTACCTGGTACTGATGCCCAACAACCCCCGTGCCGGTGGTATCTCCCGCCGCATCGAGGGTGATGAGCGGACTGAACTGAAAGAAGCCCTGAGCGGATTGACCGTGCCGGAAGGCATGGGCCTGATCGTACGTACCGCCGGTGTGGGCAAGTCGCCAGAAGAGCTGGAATGGGATCTGAACGTTCTGCTCAACCACTGGGACTCCATCCACAAAGCCTCCCAGGAGCGCGCCGCGCCGGTACTGATCCATCAGGAAAGCAACGTCATCGTGCGTGCCATCCGTGACTATCTGCGTCGCGATGTGGGCGAGATCCTGATCGACAATCCGGTGATTTTCGAACGCGCCAAGGCCCATATCGAGCTGGTACGTCCCGATTTCCTCAACCGTGTGAAGCTGTACAAGGGTGAAGTTGCCCTGTTCAACCACTTCCAGATTGAGAGCCAGATTGAATCAGCCTTCCAGCGTGAAGTGCGCCTCCCCTCCGGTGGCAGCATCGTTATCGATCCGACCGAAGCGCTGACCTCCATCGATATCAACTCCTCCCGCGCCACCAAGGGCGGCGATATCGAAGAGACTGCGCTGCAAACCAACCTGGAAGCGGCCGACGAAATTGCCCGTCAATTGCGTCTGCGCGACTTGGGTGGCCTGATCGTAATCGACTTCATCGACATGACGCCGGTTCGCCATCAGCGCGAAGTGGAAAACCGTCTGCGTGAAGCGGTGCATCAGGATCGTGCCCGCATCCAGCTGGGCCGGATCTCCCGTTTCGGTCTGCTGGAGATGTCTCGCCAGCGTCTGCGCCCCTCCCTCAACGAGTCCAGCAGCCATATCTGCCCCCGTTGCCAGGGCCAAGGCGTGATCCGTGACAACGAATCCCTCGCACTGTCCATCCTGCGTCTCATCGAAGAAGAGGCCATGAAGGACAACACCGAGCAGGTTCACGGCCAGGTGCCAGTTGATGTTGCCGCCTATCTGCTTAACGAGAAGCGTGCCGCCATCGCCAGTCTGGAACAGCGCAATGATGTGCGTGTTTACATCATTCCGAACCAGCATCTGGAAACCCCGCACTACGAAGTGACTCGCATTCGTCAGAACGAGATCCCGGAAGCGGCCAGCTACGAGCTGAAAACCGAGATTGCCAAGCCGGTCTACCAACCGAAGCAAGCTCAGGTGATCGAGCGTGAGCAACCGCTGCTGCAAGGCTTTGCCCAACCGGCACAACCGGCTCCTGTTGCACCGCAACAACCGGCGGCTCCCGTTGCTGCGGCCCCTGCCGAATCCGGCTTCTTCAGCAAGCTGATCAAAGGCATTACCGGCCTGTTCAGCAGCGATGCCGCCCCTGCCGAAGTTAAAGCGCCCACCGAGAAACCAGCAGCTCGTGAAGCACGCAAGGATGAAGGTCAACGTCACCAGCGCGAAGAAGGTCGTGGCCGTGGTCAGCGTCCTCGTCGTGATGACAACCGTGGCAACCGCAACAATGCGGAAGCAGGCGAGAAGCGTGAAGGTGGCAACCGCGAAGCTGGTGAAAACCGCAATCGCCGTCCACGTAAAGAGCGCGAGCCTCGTCAGGAGCGTGAAGCTCGTGGCGAAGTACGCAGCGAACAACGCATGGAACGTGAACCCCGTCAGGAGCGCGAGCCTCGAGAACCGCGCCAGGAACGTGCGCCACGTCCAGCCCGTGAACCTCGTGCTCCCCGTGAGCCGCGCGCCGAAGTCGTTGTTGAAGCGGTAGACGCCGTTGATGCAACTGCCGTCCAGCCACGTCAGGAGAAAGAGCAGAAAGTGGCCGAGCGCCGCGAACGTCGCCAACTGCGCAAGCAGATCCGCGTCGATGTCGCCGCTGCTGACACCCCTGCCCTGCCGGTTGAAGAAGTACCAGCGCAAGCTGAAGTGATCGATGCCACCGTGGGTAACGAGCAGGAAGAGCAGAGTGAAGGCCAGCGCCGTTCACGCCGCACTCCGCGCAGCCAGCGTATCGAAGGTCAGCGCCGCAAGCGCATCAACGAAGATGCCCGCAGCCAACGTGACGAAGAACAGCAAGATACCACCACTCTGACCACCGCAGCTCAGGCAGATATTGCCAAAGCGCAGGTCGAAGAGCCGGTAGTGCCTGTTGTTACCATCCCGAGCGCTGAAGCCGTCGCTGCTGCCCTGCAAGCCTCTGCGGCACTGACCGAGCATGTGGTTGTCGAAGCCGTTGCTGAAGAAGCTGCCGAGCAGGCTGCTGCCCAGGTCGAAGCAACTCAAGCCGATGTGATAGCTAGCCCGGTTGTTGCAGCTGTTGCAGAAGTCGTGGTTGCAGCAGAGCCAGAAGTTGCCGTTGTCTCCGCTCCGACTGTCAACATGGCTGCCACTAAAGTCGTTGAAACTGCTCAGGTTGTTGAAGAAGTCCCCGCTGTCAGCACTCCTGTCGTGGAAGCTGAACCGGCTGCAGTCGAAATGCCAATTGCTGTTGTCGAAGCCCCGGCACCTGTCGCTGCGGTTGTGGTGGAAGAGACTCCGGTCGTTACCAAACAGGTAGCTCACGGTGCCGGCCTGTTGGCTCGTGCCCGCAAAGCATCCGCGCCGATGGCAACCCCTGCCGAAGCCCCTGCACTGCCTGCTCGTGAGCCGGTTAACTACCCGCCGCTGGTACGCAACGAAGTGAGCACATCAGGTCGTCATGGTGGCAGCACAGCCGCCGTCAACGTGGCCACCTGCCCGGCCGGTCGCCCCTAAGCAACCCGGGTTGCCCCCTAAACAAAGCCACACCAGCCGGTGTGGCTTTTTTATTTCTCTCTTCCCTATCCTCTTATAACTCCAACGAGCCCCTCGGCGAGACTCACGCCCTCCCTCTGTTATTTGTTTTTTGCTGTTCCCACTCGTGCCTGCGCTTTGAATATCCCCGAGAGTGCCTATTGAAAGCGTTTATGTTCAGCATCATGCCAATTGATATTGTTAGTTTAGACTCTTGTTTGTTGGCATATGAGGGAATTATTCGGATAACCTTTTTAAGGATTAAATTCAATGAAGCCATTCATGAGGCAGACTTGGCGGTTGATGCTGTTTGGTATAATCATCCCGGGCACCATTTTCGGTGGTACAGTCGCCACCAAACCAATTAAGAGAGCAAGCCCCTATCACCCTGCTCTGCTGCGCTTTCGATGTTCCCACTTCCTGTTTTTACGATTATCTGGCTCGCAAGCGGATGATTAACCGTGAGAGGATACAGCAACGCAGCGAGTTGCGCCGTTTGTTTAAAGGGAGCCGGGGCTCGGCAGGCAGCCGAGTGCACACCGTTATAAGGTGTGCACAGTCTGAACGACCGGATATTCCCAATCTGCTGGCCCGCGAATTTGATGCTCCACAACCTAACCATGTGTGGTGTGGCGATATCACCTACGTCTGGGCCGGTGGTCGTTGGCATTACCTGGCAGCGGTGCTTGACCTGCACACCCGGCGGGT
>NZ_JRJY01000024.1:0-227 GCF_000801015.1 Aeromonas sp. ZOR0001
CAAGGGGCAGCGGGGACTGCCGCGTCCACCACGTCATCGCGGTGGTAAAGGTCGAACTCGTGGAGCCGGGCCAGATTACATCCCGGTGATGGTGGTACAAGACCGTGCAGGCCACCATGCAGATTTCCAGTTGGAAAAAATAGATGCCGAGACGGTCATCGCGGTGTTGAAGCCGTTGGTGTCACCGGATGCGGTGCTGTGTAGCGATGGGGCGGGTGTGTATGCCT
>NZ_JRJY01000111.1:0-991 GCF_000801015.1 Aeromonas sp. ZOR0001
GCTATCCGTGAAGGTGGCCGTACCGTAGGTGCTGGTGTTGTAGCTAGCGTAATCGCCTAATCGATTCGTTATATACAAACATGAAAAGGGGTGGCTTCGGCCACCCCTTTTATTTTTGGGGCTATTTATGGCCTGTGAGATACTGGGCAAAACCATTGATAGAGGTAGTTTCCGTGAGCAACCCCGCCATTTTTCTGGATCGTGACGGTGTCATCAATGAAGACACTGGCTATGTCAGCCAGGTCGATGATTTCCATTTTCTGCCCGGAGTCATAGACGCCCTGCAGCTCCTCAAAAAGAAAGGTTATCTGCTGGTCGTCGTCACCAACCAGTCCGGAATCGCCCGCGGCTACTTCAGTGAAGATGACTTCATGAATCTGACTGAATGGATGGATTGGTCACTGGCTGATCGGGATGTGGATCTCGATGGCATCTACTTCTGCCCCCATCATCCGGATCACGGCGCCCCCTGTGATTGCCGCAAACCGGAACCAGGCATGCTGCTGTTGGCGCAACAGGAACTGGGGATCGACATGAGTCGTTCCTATATGGTGGGTGACAAGCCCTCTGATCTGAAAGCTGCCATCAATGCCGGGATTGGTCACAAGATCATGGTCAGAACCGGTAAGCCGGTGACCGAAACGGGTAGTGCGCTGGCCGACGCTCTCTATGACAATCTGCACGATTTTGCTGTTGCGGTGCCTGCAGTGAGCTGATTTCGCCGGTTTAATATGCCAATTGGTGGCTTTGTGAGCGAACAAACAGCAAAAGCCATCTTTTTGCAATTATCTGCTTGCCAGAAAGAATCTGTTCCCTATAATGCGCCTCCATCGACAGGGCAAGCGGCAACGCAAACAACCTCGTCGATAACCTCGAAAAGCCTTTGAAAATAAGGCTTGACTCGAGAAGGCGGTTGAGTAGAATGCCACTCCCGCAGCAGCAAAAGCTGCGTCGCTCTTTAACAATTTGAATCAAGCAATCTGTGTGGGCA
>NZ_JRJY01000125.1:0-28079 GCF_000801015.1 Aeromonas sp. ZOR0001
CAAGAAACCCCGCTCATCGAGCGGGGTTTTTTATTTCCTGCAATCTATTGAATCGTCTAATAATTGACCTTTTATTCTCTGTTCTCTGCCGTTTTCCCTGTTTTTCCTTCCCGATTTTCTCCGGTTCTGCCATCGCGGCTGGCGGTGGTTGCCGTTATAATGGCCGCCCTCAAGCAAGGTGGTGGTATGAAAGCAGAATATCTACAGCGATTCGGGGGCATTGCCCGTCTTTATGGTCAGAGCGCCCTGCGTTCCTTTAGCCAGGCCAAGGTCTGTGTGGTGGGGATCGGCGGTGTGGGCTCCTGGGCGGCGGAGGCGCTGGCCCGCGCCGGTATCAACCAGATCACCCTGATCGACATGGACGATATCTGCATCACCAACACCAATCGCCAGATCCACGCTATGCAGGGTACGGTCGGTCGCCTCAAGACCGAGGTGATGGCCGAGCGTATTCGCGCCATCAACCCGGATTGCGAGGTGATCGAGGTGGATGATTTCGTCACCGCCGATAACCTGGCCGAGCATATCAAGCGGGAGTTTGACTATGTGGTGGACGCCATCGACTCGGTCAAGGCCAAGGTGGCGCTGATTGCCTTCTGCAAGCGCAACAAAATCCCGGTGATCGTCGCGGGTGGTGCTGGCGGGCAGATGGATCCGACCCAAATCACCGTGGCCGATCTGGCCAAGACTATTCAAGACCCGTTGGCGGCAAAGGTGCGCTCCGACCTGCGCCGGTTGCATAACTTCAGCAAGAATCCGGCTCGCAAATTCGGAGTGGAGTGTGTCTTCTCAACCGAACAGCTGAGCTATCCGGATGGTCATGGTGGCACCTGTCAGGCCAAGGCAGCCAGCGATGGCACCATGAAGATGGATTGCGCCTCCGGCTTTGGCGCTGTGACGCCGGTGACGGCAACCTTCGGGCTGGTTGCCGCGTCCCGGGTATTGAAGAAAATTGCCGAGCGGGGTGCCCGCGCCGAGAAAGATGCCGGGAATGAAGAAGTAGGGTCGATTAGCGAAGCGTAATCGACCTCTGCACAAAGCGGATTAGACTGCCTGCTCCCGGATCGCCAGCACGATCGCTCTGAGCCCGTTACCTCGTGACGGGCTCAAGTGTTTTTCCAGCCCCAGTTCGGTGAAATACCCTTCCATATCAAAAGCCTGGATCGCCGTAGACGATTGGTGGTTGAGTGCCGCCAGCACGATGACGATAAGGCCACGCACGATGCGGGCATCGGAATCACAGGCAAAGTGCCAGCAGCCATCCTCGCTTTGTTCTCCCTTCAGCCAAGCCTGGCTTTCACACCCCTTGAGGCGGAACTCCTCCTGCTGCCATTCGCCGGGTAGCATGGGTAACAGCTTGCCGAGCTGGATGATGAGCCGGTACTGGTTCTCCCAGCCGTTGGCTGCGGCAAACTGCTGGCGGATGGTGTCGGCGTTGGGCTCAAGGCCAATCTGGGTATAGCTTGCGAGGTCACTCATTCGGTTGTCTGCCTTAGAAGAAGTCACTGAGTTTGTGCAGGGCGGCCAGCAGGGCGTCGATATCATCCCGATTGTTGTAGCAGGCCAAGGAGGCGCGCATGGTGCCGCCGATCCCGAGCGATTCCATCAGTGGCATGGCGCAGTGATGGCCGACTCGCAGGGCGATCCCCTGCATATCGAGCAGGGTGGCGGCATCTTGCGGGTGGATGTCCTCGAGCAGGAAGGAGACCGCCCCGGCGCGTTGGCCTGGTTCGCCGATCAGACGCAGCCCCGGCACCTGTTGCAGGCCAGTGACCAGATAATCTGTCAGGGTCTGCTCATGCTGGGCGAGCCATTGCCGATCTTGCGCCATCACAAAGTCGATAGCGGCGGCGAGGCCAATAGCGCCAGCAATATGGGGGGTACCCGCCTCGAACTTGAAGGGCAGGGTATTGAAGGTGGTGCCGCTGAAACTGACCCGATCGATCATCTCGCCACCTGCTTGCCAGGGCGGCATCCGCTCCAATAGCTCGGTGCGGCCCCACAACACGCCGATGCCGGTCGGGCCATAGAGCTTGTGACCGGAGAAGGCGTAGAAGTCGCAGCCGATGGCCTGCACATCCACCTCGAGATGAGCCACCGCCTGGGCGCCGTCGATCAGCGTCACGGCGCCAACCGCTTTGGCGGCCTCTACTATCCGGGTGACCGGATTGACGGTGCCGAGGGCATTGGAGACGTGGGCCACGCTCACCAGCCGGGTGCGTGCTCCCAGCATGGCGTGATAGGCGGCCAGATCGAGATCGCCCCGCTTATCGAGTGGGATAACCCGGATGACTGCGCCGGTGCGCTGGGCGACCAGCTGCCACGGGACGATATTGGCGTGGTGCTCCAGGGTGCTGAGGATGATTTCGTCCCCCGCCTTGAGCTCGCTCATCCCCCAGCTCTGGGCTACCAGATTGATCGCTTCCGTGGTGCCGCGAGTCCAGATCACTTCGTGGCTGCGGGGCGCATTGATAAAGCGGGCGACCGTCTCGCGGGCCGCTTCGAAGGCGCGGGTAGCGCGGCCACTCAGAGCGTGGGCGGCGCGGTGCACGTTGGCATTGTCGGCCCGATAGTAGTGAGCGATGGCATCCAGTACCGCTTGCGGTTTCTGGGTGGTGGCGGCGTTGTCCAGATAGACCAGAGGGTGGCCGTTTACCTCCTGCGCCAAGGCCGGAAACTGGCTGCGCAGTTGGTCATGCTGTTGCTGATTCATGCTCCCCTCACTATCTGGAAAAAGTCATCATTTCGAAGGTCGGCCATGATCCTGAAAATAGCGCCCGAACACAAGGCGCGATAAGCCGGAATGGCGGTTGCCTGCCGTGCAGCAGGTACGGCTCATCGGGTGATTTCTGGTACAATGCCGCCCCTCATCATAAGCCAAGAGATCCGGCCCATGAAGCTCAACCCCAATCAGAACGAAGCGGTCAAGTATGTCTCCGGCCCTTGCCTGGTGCTGGCGGGTGCCGGATCGGGCAAGACCCGCGTCATCACCAACAAGATTGCCTATCTGGTGCAGCTGTGCGGCTACAGTGCGCGCAACATCGCTGCGGTCACCTTTACCAACAAGGCGGCGCGGGAGATGAAGGAGCGGGTCGGCCAGACTTTGGGGCGTAAGGAGGCGCGGGGGCTGATGGTCTCCACCTTCCATACCCTGGGGCTCGATATCATTCGTCGTGAGCACAAGAGCCTGAATCTCAAGGCCAACTTCTCCCTGTTCGACGACACCGACCAGCTGGCGCTGTTGAAAGAATTGACTGAAGACGAGCTCGACAACGACAAGGACAAGCTCTCGGCCCTTATCAGCCAGATCTCCAACTGGAAGAACGACCTCATCCTGCCTGCTCGTGCCATGCGCATTGCCCGCGGGCCGGAAGAGGTGCTGATGGCCCAGCTCTATGAACGTTATCACCGGCAGATGGTGGCCTATAACGCGCTGGATTTTGACGACCTCATCGTGATGCCGACCCTGCTGCTCAAGAGCAATCAGGAGGTACGTGAGCGCTGGCAGAGCAAGATCCGCTATCTGCTGGTCGATGAGTACCAAGATACCAACACCAGCCAATACGAGCTGGTGAAGCAGATCGTCGGCGAGCGGGCACGCTTTACCGTGGTAGGGGATGATGACCAGTCCATCTACTCCTGGCGCGGTGCCAAGCCGCAGAATCTGGTGCTGCTGAGCGAGGATTTCCCCAGCCTCAAGCTGATCAAGCTGGAGCAGAACTACCGCTCCAAGCGGCGGATCCTCAAGTGCGCCAACATCCTGATCGCCAACAACCCGCACGTCTATGACAAGGCGCTCTTCTCCGAGTTGGATGAAGGGGTGAAGCTCAAGGTGCTGTTCGCCAAGAACGAGGAGCACGAAGCGGAGCGGATCGCTGCCGAGATGATGGGGCACAAGTTTATGAACCGCACCCGGTTCAAGGATTACGCCATCCTCTATCGGGGCAACCATCAGTCGCGCATCTTCGAGAAGGCGCTGATGACCAACCGGATTCCTTATCGTATCTCCGGCGGTACCTCGTTTTTCTCCCGCACCGAGATCAAGGACATCATGGCCTACCTCAAGCTGCTGGTGAATCCGGACGAGGACACCGCCTTCCTGCGGGTGGTCAACCTGCCGCGTCGCGAGATCGGCCCCACTACCCTCGAAAAACTGGGTCAGTATGCCAATCAGCGGGGCAAGAGTCTGTTTGCCGCCAGCTTCGAGCTGGGACTGGAGCAGCACCTCTCCGGCCGTGGCCTCACTGCATTACAGGCCTTCACCAACTGGCTGGTACGCCTTGGCGATCAGGCGCTGCGCGGCAATCCGGTGGAAGCGGTGCGGGACATGATCAAGGAGATCCACTACGAAGAGTGGCTCTACGAGACCTCCCCCAGCCCGAAAGCGGCCGAGATGCGGATGCAGAACGTCTCCACTCTCTATCGCTGGATCACCGAGATGCTGGAAGGGGATGAGCTGGAGGAGTCGATGACGCTGGCTCAGGTGGTCACTCGCCTCACCCTGCGCGACATGATGGAGCGCAACGAGGGGGAGGACGACGCGGATCAGGTGCAGTTGATGACGCTGCATGCTTCCAAGGGGCTGGAGTTTCCCTATGTCTACATGGTGGGGATGGAAGAGGGCTTGCTGCCCCACCAGACCAGCATCGATGAAGATAATGTGGAGGAAGAGCGACGTCTCGCCTACGTGGGGATCACCCGGGCTCAGACCGAACTGACCTTCACCCTCTGCAAGGAGCGGCGTCAGTTTGGCGAATCGGTACGGCCAGAGCCGAGCCGCTTCCTGCTGGAGCTGCCGCAGGATGACCTTGAATGGGAAAACCAGAAGAAGGTGACTGCCGAGGAGCGCCAGCAGAAGGGGCAGGTCGGTGTTGCCAACCTGCGGGCGTTGTTCAAGAAGGATTAACCCTAAGGATTGGCCGGGGTCAGTAGCGGTACTATGTCTGCTCCCGGCATGGGCGGTGAGATATAGCGCCCTTGCCCCATCCGGCAGCCGATATCAATCAGCTTCTGCAATTGCTGCTGGTTCTCGATCCCCTCGACTACCAGGGTGTAATCGAGATCCTGACAGATATCCCGCATGGCGCGGATCAGCGCCAAATCTTTGGGCGATTGCAGCATCCGCTGGGTAAAGCTGTCATCCACCTTGATGTAATCCACCGGGAAGTGGAACAGGGCGTTGAGAGAGGAGAAGCCAGTACCAAAATCATCGAGGCTGATCTGGATACCCTTGGCCCTCAGGTCATGCAGGGATGCCAGTGCATCGGAATCTTGTCGCGACAGCTCCCGCTCGTTGAATTCAAAAATTAGATAGCCGGGGGCGACCCCTTCCTCTTCGATAATTCCCATCAGCCGCATGATGTGGTCATGGTTGACCAGATGCTTGCCCGACAGATTGATGGCGACCTTGAACTTGCTCTGCCCGGAGATTGGCAGCCAGTTCTTCAGTTGCTGACAGGTGTGGCGCAGGATCTGGTAATCCAGCTCCAGAATCAGGCCGCACTGCTCCGCCAGCGGAATAAAGTCGAACGCATCCTTCAGAATCCCCTCCTCGGTCAGCCAGCGCGCCATCACCTCCAGTCCGGTCAGGCGGCTATCCTGCAGCCGGATCACCGGCTGGAAGTAGGGGACGATGCGCCCCTCCCGCAGGGCTCTGGCCAGCATCTCTTCCGGCGAATTCCAGTTCTGGTTGATGCAATCATCCGAGTAGCTGACGATGCGACTGCGACCATTGCGCTTGGCCTGATACATGGCCAAATCGGCCTGATGGAGCAGCTGGCTGATATCTGAGGTTTGCTCGGAGACGCTCGATACCCCAAGGCTGACGGTAATGCTCAACTCGTTGCCGAGTAGCCGGAACGGGTAGGAGAGACGGCTGATAATGCGGTTGAGCACCGGGCTGATGTCATCGTCGCTCTTGCTGCTGTCCAGATAGATGACGAACTCATCGCCCCCCAGTCTGGCCACCAGATCATTTTGCCGGATGCAGGTCTGCAGGCGGCGGCTCACCTCCTTGAGCAGCTGATCGCCAGCACTGTGGCCCAGGGTGTCATTGATCTGCTTAAAGTGATCCACATCGATAAAAATCACCGCGAATCCCGGCGATTTGTAGCGGTTGTAGTGGGTCATGGCATGGTTGAGGTGGTTCATCAACAGCGCGCGGTTGGGCAGCTGGGTCAGCGGGTCGTGAAGCGCATCGAATTGCAACCGCCGTTCCAGCTCCTGATGCTGCTTGAGCTGCTTTTGCAGCCTGAGGTTGGTCTGACGCAGCTGTTGCAGCCGCTGGTTGATGGAGTCTTCGGTATTGATGTCGTTGAGCTGCTGGCGGATCCGTCTCAGCTCCAGCAGCAGGGTGAGCTGGCCACGCAGAAAGTCGAGAAACAGCTTGTCGTCGGTCTCCAGCGGTTGAGCCGTGCTGATGATGAAGTGGGCGAAGTACTGTTGTTGCAGCCGCAGCGGCATGCTGTGCCAGTAGCGGGACTCCCTGCTCACCTCGATATTGCTGGTGCTGTGGCACAAGCCGCTGATGAACTCGTCTCCCTGATGGGGATGGGCGGGGTAGATCTTTTCCAGCTTCTGACTGGTTAGCCTGACCAGCAGCATGTCCTCGATGGTGAGCATCTGGCGCAGTACCGCTTCCAGCTGGGAGAAGAGCGCCTGGGCCGGCAGGGTATTGGCGAGCCGCATGATGCGGCTGATGCTCTCGATTTTCTTTTTCCAGTTCGGGTCTTTGCGGATCAGCGGCGAAGGGAGCTCGGTGAGATGGGAGCCCGCCTGGGTTTCGGTCAGCCGTTTGGCCAGACACTCCAGCAGTAGACGCAGGGTCGGCAGGTCGGCTGGTGTGCCACGCGCCAGCAACCACTGTATCTGGCCATGCTCAATGGGGAAGACGCACCACCCTTCGGCCTCATCCAGCTGGGTGAGTTGATCGGTGATGCGGGACTGCTCACGGCCCAGCTGTTGCTTGAAGATGTCGCTGACCTTGTAGGCGTAAAGCCAGTTCAGGCCGGTATCGGAGAGGCCCAGCATGCCGAAATGTTGCAGCGGGCAGAGTTGGTCAATCTGCTGGATCAGGGCATCGTAATCGTCAGGCGTGGCGGTTTGTGGCGCCGAGAAGTCCATAATGGCAGATACCAACGCCAACAGAGGAGTTGAGTAGTGGGGTTCGATGGATTGGGCCGACATGTGCAACTCCCGATATGTCTACCTTACAAGAGTAGTCGGAAGCCGATAGATTGAAAGGGCCGCAATTGCGGCCCTTTCAAATACTTACAGCTTGTCGATCATGTAGTGGATGGCGTTTTCAATCTCTTCATCACTACAGTTCGCACAGGTGCCGCGCGGAGGCATCATGCCGGACTTGCCGGTAAAGCCTTCAATGGCATGTTTCTTGAGAGTATCAATGCCCTGGGCGATGCGAGGATCCCAGGCTGCCTTGTCACCCCGTTTGGGGGCACCGGCGGCGCCGGTGTCGTGACAGGCAAAGCAGGCGCCCTTGTATACCGTTTCGCCATCGCGGGGACCGGAAGAGGCGGCCGCCGTCGGTGCAGCACTCGCGCCGGCAATACCTTCCAGATCCTTGGCGGTATAGACCTGACCGATTGGTTTGATCCGCTCGGCAATGGCTTCCGGTGACATCTCATCGGCAGCAAGCACTGCCCCAGACAAGCTGGCGGCCGTCATCCCGACAGCCAGCAAATAGCTCAGTTTTTTCAACACGCTCATATACTCCCAGCAGTCTTTTATTATCCATGTAAACGACGGGATTATAACCGAATAGTTACAGCCATTTAAACGCTTGTGTGTGAAGTGTTAAACACTCTGCGTACAAAGTTTTGGGCGATATCACGGCAATTCGGGTGGTGGAGATAAAAAGAAACCCGGCATTCGCCGGGTTTCGGGTACCCAATGGGTGAAATGGGTTATTTGTCCCAGCTCAGGATCACCTTGCCGGAGTGGCCGGAGCGCATCGCATCGAACCCCTGCTGGAATTCGTCGATGTGGAATCTGTGGGTGATGATGGGGGAGAGATCCAGCCCGGACTGGATCAGGCTGGCCATTTTGTACCAGGTCTCGAACATCTCGCGGCCATAGATCCCTTTGATAAACAGCCCCTTGAAGATCACCTTGTTCCAATCGATGGCCATGGTGGAGGGGGGGATGCCGAGCATGGCGATCTTGCCGCCGTGGTTCATCTTGTCGAGCATCTCCTGGAAGGCGCTCGGGACGCCGGACATCTCCAGCCCCACATCGAAGCCTTCGGTCATGCCCAGCTCGCTCATCACGTCGGCCAGCTTCTCCTTGGCCACGTTGACCGCGCGGGTGGCGCCCATCTTGCGGGCTAGCTCCAGCCGGTATTCGTTGACATCGGTGATCACCACGTGGCGCGCACCCACATGGCGGCAGACGGCGGCAGCCATGATGCCGATGGGGCCCGCACCAGTGATGAGCACATCTTCACCCACCAGATCGAAGGAGAGGACGGTGTGCACCGCATTGCCGAACGGGTCGAAGATGGCGGCCAGCTCGTCCGGGATGTTGTCCGGCAGCTTGAAGGCGTTGAATGCGGGGATCACCAGATACTCGGCAAAGGCGCCCGGGCGGTTGACGCCAACGCCAATGGTGTTGCGGCAGAGGTGAGTGCGCCCGGCGCGGCAGTTGCGACAATGACCGCAGGTGATGTGCCCTTCGCCGGAGACCCGATCGCCGATGGCGAAGCCGCGCACCTCCTGACCGATGGCGACCACTTCCCCAACATATTCGTGGCCGACCACCATGGGTACCGGAATGGTCTTCTGGGACCACTCGTCCCAGTTGTAGATGTGGATATCGGTGCCGCAGATGGCGGTTTTGCGGATCTTGATCAGCAGGTCGTTGTGGCCGAGCTCGGGGGCCGGCACATCCGTCATCCAGATGCCGACCTCTTTGTGCAGTTTGGAGAGTGCTTTCATGGCTGTTCCTTCAATATGAATGCAGAAAAAAGGGGCTGAGCCCCTTGATTCAAATCAGATAACGCCGAGTTCACGGCCGATGCGGATAAAGGCGTCGATCGCCTTGTCCAGCTGCTCGCGGGTGTGGGCGGCAGACATCTGGGTGCGAATGCGCGCCTGACCCTTGGGCACGACCGGGAAGGAGAAACCCACCACATAGATGCCGGCAGCCAGCATGCGGCTCGCCATTTCGGAGGCTAGCTTGGCATCCCCCAGCATCACCGGAATGATGGCGTGGTCGGCGCCAGCCAGAGTGAAGCCAGCGGCGCTCATCCGCTCGCGGAAGTAACGGCTGTTCTCTTTCAGACGGGCGCGCAGGTCGTGACCTTCCGCCAGCATGTCGATCACCTTGATGGTGGCGGCGACAATAGAGGGGGCCAGCGAGTTGGAGAAGAGGTACGGGCGGGAGCGCTGACGCAGCCAGTCGATCACCTCTTTCTTGCCGGAGGTATAGCCGCCGGATGCGCCGCCGAGCGCCTTGCCCAGAGTGCCGGTGATGATGTCGACCCGATCCATCACGCCGCAATATTCGTGGGTGCCGCGACCGTTTTCGCCGATAAAGCCGACCGCGTGGGAGTCATCCACCATCACCAGCGCATCGTATTTGTCCGCCAGATCGCAGATGGATTTGAGGTCGGCGATGACCCCATCCATGGAGAAGACGCCGTCGGTGGCGATCAGCTTGAAGCGGGCTCCATCGGCGTCAGCCTGCTTGAGCTGGGCTTCCAGCTCGGCCATGTCGTTGTTGGCGTAGCGATAGCGCTTGGCCTTGCACAGCCGCACGCCGTCGATGATGGAGGCGTGGTTGAGGGCATCGGAGATGATGGCATCTTCGGCGCCGAAAAGGGTCTCGAACAGGCCGCCGTTGGCATCGAAACAGGAGGAGTAGAGGATGGTGTCTTCGGTGCCGAGGAAGGCAGACATCTTCTGCTCCAGCGCTTTGTGCTGATCCTGGGTGCCACAGATGAAGCGCACCGAGGCCATGCCGAAGCCGTGGCTGTCGAGTCCCAGATGGGCGGCAGCGATCAGATCCGGGTGGTTGGCCAATCCCAGATAGTTGTTGGCACAGAAGTTCAGTACCTGCTCACCGCCGACGGCGATGCTGGCCTGCTGGGCGGAGGTGATGATGCGCTCCTGCTTGTACAACCCTTCAGCTTGCACCTGGTTCAGTTGCTCAGTCAGGTGACGATAGAATCCGTTAGACATCCTCGATCCTTATTGGCTATTTCAGCTGCGTATCAACAGAGGGCGACATTTTACTGCAATCTGTTGCGGCTAATTCAAATGATTGTGCTGATATTCAACAAATGTGAAACAGATCTCACCCAGCTGGTTGGGCCAGTTGACGGTAATGCTGTTCCAGCTGCTGGATTTGTCCGGCCACCTGAGGTTGCACATAGGGGCGCAGCAGGAACAGCACCTTTAATACGCCCTGATAGAGCAGCGGTTTGGTGATGCGGGTGTTGGGGGCCTGGGCAATCTGGAACGGGATCCAGCAGGTCACCACCATCTTGATGGTCTGGCCCAGATCCGGCAGGTCTTCATCGCTGACATCGATGATGCCCCCTTCGCGCAGGCTTCTGAGCAGGGCGACCACGGAGGAGCGCATCTGCTCCTGAGCCTTGAGGTACTTCTGTTGCAGCGGTTCGTCACGGCTCAGGATGTCCGGCAGGTTGGCGTAGAAGAAGCGGAACTGCCACATCAGATAGAAGATGGCATCCAGATAGCCCATCAGATCCTGCAGGGTGATCTCACGGTTGCGGGTCGGCACGAAGCTCTCGCTCAGGTGTCGGGCATACTGGTCGAAGATGGAGTGGATGATGTCTTCTTTATTGCGGAAGTGGTAGTAGAGGTTGCCCGGGCTGATACCCATGTGCGCCGCAATATGGTTGGTGGTGATGTTGCGTTCACCCTGATCGTTGAACAGCTCGGTCGCGCTGTGAATGATCCTGTCTCTGGTTTTCATCACTCATTCCTCCAACAGGCTCCGCTCGGGGCAGTTTTGAACAAGGTCGAATCCCCGGACGGCCCGTGATAAACTTTTCGGCAATTTCAAATTGGCTCACTATACACAGCTTTAACAAGCAGTCACATGTAGCCATCAACGTACGAGAGGCAAACTCCATGATCGTAGTAACTGGCGGTGCTGGCTTTATCGGCAGCAATCTGGTCAAGCAGCTGAACGCTCAAGGACGGACCGATATCGTGGTCATTGATGACCTGACCGACGGCACCAAGTTCGTCAACCTGGTCGATCTGACCATCGCTGATTACATGGACAAGGACGAGTTTCAGGCTCGCATCGTCTCCGGCGACGAGTTTGAAGAGTGGGACAACGGCATCGAGGTGATCTTCCACGAAGGTGCCTGCTCTGCCACCACCGAGTGGAACGGCAAGTTCATCATGGAGGTCAACTACGAGTACTCCAAGGATCTGTTCCACTACTGCATCGAGCGCGAAATTCCGTTTATCTACGCCTCTTCTGCCGCGACCTACGGTGGCCGCAACGACAATTTCATCGAAGATCCCAAGTTCGAACAGCCGCTCAACGTCTACGGCTACTCCAAGCAGCTGTTTGACCAGTACGTGCGCCGCTGGATGCCGGAGATCAACTCTCAGGTTGTTGGCCTCAAGTACTTCAACGTCTACGGCCCGCGCGAACAGCACAAAGGCTCCATGGCTTCCGTCGCCTTCCACCTCAATACCCAGGTGAAGAAGGGCGAGAATCCCAAGCTGTTCGAAGGTTGCGATGGCTTCCCGAACGGTGGCCAGATGCGTGACTTCATCTATATTGACGATGTCTGCAAGGTAAACCTCTGGTTCTGGCAGAACCCGCAGCACTCCGGCATCTTCAACTGTGGTACCGGCCGTGCCGAGCCGTTCCAGAACGTGGCCGAAGCGGTGATCAAGCATCATCAGAAGGGTTCCATCGAGTACATTCCCTTCCCGGATCACCTCAAGGGTCGCTACCAGAGCTTCACCCAGGCTGACATGACCAAGCTGCGCAGCGTGGGTTATGACGCCGAGTTCAAAACCGTTGCCGAAGGGGTAGCGGATTACATGGCTTGGCTCAACCGCTAACGGGTGAGCACAACGCGGCAGTTTGAGCGCAAAACCGGAAGTGGGCACTCGCCTGCTTCCGGTTTCTGGTCTCTGTAGCTGCTTGCCGTTCCTCTCTTCTCTACCGGGTAACCGCGCGATGAATATATTGATGGCACTCTCCCAGCTCGAGGTAACGGGAGCTGAGGTCTATGCCACCACGGTCGGTAACGAACTGACCCGGCGTGGTCACAACGTCTTTTATGTGTCAGATACCCTGACCAAGCCGACCCTTGGCCCCGTCTTCAAGCTTCGATTCAACAAGCGCAGCATCTTGCGCCGTTTCTGGCACGTCTTTTACCTTATCTATTTCATCAAAAAGCACCATATCCAGTTGGTGCATGCTCACTCCCGCGCTTCCGGCTGGAGCAGCTATGTGGCTTGCAAGCTGACTGGCACCCCGATGATCACCACGGTGCATGGTCGCCAGCCGGTGCACGCTTCGCGCAAGGCGTTCCATGCACTCGGCTATCGGGCGGTTGCCGTTTGTGAAGATATTGCCCATCAGATAGTCGACAATCTGGGAGTGGATCCCGCGATTGTGCAGGTGCTGCGCAACGGTATCGAAACCGACAAATTCCAGCCTGTGCCTGCGCCGGATAATCCAAAGCCGGTGATTGCCATCATTGGCCGTTTGAGCGGCCCCAAAGGGGAGCTTTGCTACCGCCTGCTCGACGAAGTACTCGATCTGGATGCCTGCAAGGTGCGGATTGTCAGCGGTACCAAGGTACCGGAGCGCTTTGCCCGTTTCGAAGGCCGTGCCGAGTTTGTTGGGTACGTCGATGATGTTCCCGCTCTGCTGGCTGGCAGCGATTTGGTGATAGGTGCCGGTCGGGTGGCGATGGAAGCACTGCTCTGTGGTCGGCCCGCCTTTGCCATTGGTGAAGCCAGGGCCATTGGTCTGGTGACCGAACAGAATCTGGACGAGGCGCTGGCGAGTAATTTTGGCGATATCGGCCCCAAGGATCTGGCTATCGATTTTGCTGCCCTGAAGGGAGAAATCGAGACCGCCTTGGCCAGCAAGACGGTGCCGGAAGTCATTCGCCAACGCATTCAGGATGAGTATGGCTTGCAGGGGGTAGTATCTGGTCTCGAAACCATCTATCAGGATGCCGTAGTCGAAACCCTGCGCCGCGAGATGCCCGTCATCATGTACCACCGTTTTATCGAGCAGGATAGCGAGAAAGGAGTGCATGGCACCTGGATGCCGATCACCATGTTCGAGAAGCATCTGCGACTGATGAAGTGGCTCGGCTACGAAACCCTGACTTTCCGCGATTTGGCGGACAAAGGCTTTATCCACCGTCTGCAATACGGCAAGAAGTACCTGATGATCACTGCCGATGACGGCTATCAGGACAACCTGACCCGCATGCTGCCGCTGCTGGAAAAATATGGTTATAAAGCCGTGGTGTACGTGGTCACCGGTGAAGGCTATAACCGTTGGGATGTGGAGCATCCGACCAATCCGGACACCAAGGTCTCATTAATGAGTGGTGAGCAGGTCAAGGCGCTGGCCGCCAGCGGTCATGTGGAAATTGGTGGTCATACCCTGACCCATCCCCGCTTGAGTCAACTTACTGCCGAACAACAAGTCCATGAAATTCAGGAGAATAAACGCCAACTGGAGGCCCTGCTTGGCCATCCGCTACTCTCGTTTGCCTACCCTTACGGAGATCTGAACGAGAGTGCCAAGGAACAGGCTATCACCGCCGGGTATCGTTTTGCCGTCGCTACCAATAGCGGCCCCAAAGCGATGCATCAGGACCCCTACCAGATCCGCCGGATTGCAATCTTCCCCCGTACTGACGTGTTTGGGTTATGGCGCAAGATCCGCGGGAATTATGTGTTTAGGAAGTAAGGTATGATAAATTTTCTTAAGCTATATGCACGTAATAAGGTGAGATGCCAATCTGGAAATACCATAGAGATTCTTGGTTCTGTCAGGGTCAGAAAGTGTCAAATAAAAATAAAAGGTTCTGGGAATAAATTAATACTACATTCCGGTGCCAATATAAAAAATACCATTATTGAGATTGATGGTAATGATTGTGAGCTATCAATCGGTCGTGACTGTGTAATTGGTGAGGGATGCTATCTCTCATGCCGGGAGAGAAATATAGTATTAAACATAGGTGACCACTGCATGTTCTCTCGCAATGTTAGGGTTATGACATCTGATGGTCATGATATTTTGAAAAATCATATACGTATCAATCCCGCGAAAAATATAAAAATTGGATCACATGTTTGGTTAGCTGATGGAGTTACAGTCTTAAAGGGTGCTACCATTGGTAATGGTTCCATAGTTGGAGTGGGCGCATTGTTAACATCATCTATGCCATCAAATTCTATTTCTGTGGGTATTCCAGCGAAAATAGTAAAAGAGAATATCACGTGGCAGGAAGATATTACTTTTTAGGAAACGTTCATGAAAGTCTACGTAATTAGCCTCGTTCGGTCTAAATATCGTCGCCAACGAATCACTGAGCAAATGGCATCTTATGGTATTGAATTTGAATTTTTTGATGCAGTAGATGGAAAACTTGAAAATCCACTTTTTACTGATTATAACTATAAAAAATGCCTTTGGCTCACCAGTGGGAAAATGCCAACGCGTGGTGAAATGGGGTGTTATGGTAGTCACTATTTACTATGGCTGAGGTGTGTCTCGCTCAATCAACCCATTGTGGTTCTTGAAGATGATGTCATTTTAAGTGAGTCATTCAAAGATTTTATTAAAAGAATAAGAGAGGATGTGGAACAATATGGTTTTGTTCGTTTGGAACCAGTGGTGAGAGGTAGGCTACATACTGTTATTGACAAGGATGAGTATAAAATATCCCTAATGGAGGATAACTTTGGTGGCGCTAGAGGATACGCTATATCGCCAAATTCTGCATCGAAGCTCATTAAGCATAGATGGTCTGTGCCAGTAGATTGTTTTATCGGTTTACAATATTTACATGGAATGAAATCATTCGTTATTTTCCCATCAATTATAACTCATAATGAAAAAATGGAAACAACAGTACAAACTGGATTTTCCCTGACCCATTGGTATAGAAAACCGACCAGAGAGCTTTATTCTCTTTATAAAAAAATAAGAATAAAGATAGCATTTATTATAGCAATATGGAGTCTTGGTAAGTGAAAATAAAACCCTCATTATATTGGTGTTTTGATTTTTATCATATGTTACCAATGCTCATACTGTCCTGCCTCACATTCACCACCTTTGATGGAAAACATTACATATCAAGGCTTGTTGTTGTTATGTTTGTTATTTCGTGTGTTTTTTGTAGAAATACGATAATAAATAACATTAAGAAAGCTGAGGTCAGGAGAATACTGTTTTTTGGGTTTTCTGTTGTAGTGTTTTTTTCACTTTACAGTATCTTTAGAGGTGAGCAGTTTAGTATGCCACGAACCATACTAGTGTCTCTCCTATACATAGTAATTGTCCCTTGGCAAATGATTTCACTCAATATAGTAAGGCTATCTATTGTATTGGGTGGTGTTGCTGCTGGTATTTTGGGTGTGTATGAGTATGCTATTCTTGATATTTCTAGAATTGGAGGTGTTGTCAACCAGATACCTTTTACATTGTATGTCGCAATTACATGTGTGATTTCAATTGCTACATACCTGCAGTGTGATAATAAGTATTTGAAAGTATTATCTGTTGTTTCTATTTTGGGCTCAGTATTTGCCATTATAATGACTGAAGTGCGTGGAGTATGGTTGTCAATCATTCTCACAATAATATCTCTTGTGTTATTTCAATTGAAAAGATTTGGGGCTCGTCGTATTTCGTTGATAACGGCTGCTACATTAATTGTCCTTTTTTCATTTTATACAATCCCTGAGTTATCACAAAGAGTGAATGTCACAAAGCAGGAGTTTGTACAAATATCTAAAGGTAACATGGATACCTCAATAGGCCTCCGCTTTCAATTATGGCACTCGGCAATAGAAATAATAAAAGACCATCCATTAATGGGCGTGGGCACGAAAAAATATCCTGATTTAATGGTGCGGCAATATCAGCAAGGTATGATATCCGAGCTTGCGCTTTCATTTAAGGATGCACATTTTCATAATCAATACCTAGATAGCTATGTTCGCTATGGACTAATTGGTGTGTTAGCCATTATTGCTATTTTTCTATCACCATTGTTTTTATATGGAAAGTTAGATGTTGGTGTTAAAAATATTTGTTTGGCGATAGCCCTTATTTGTATTTTTGCTGCACTGACAGATGTTCCGTTGATTCATACAGGAATAATCTATATATTAATTATATATCCAGCGGCAATATTTTTATCTTGTTCAAACAATGCGTCAGGTGAGGTTTTAAATTATACATGAATAAATAATGTTCGATTAGGCATTATTAGCTGATATGGTAGTGACCTTAATTGCTACTTTTCATTCATCGAAGTGTTGAAATTATATTAATCATGAGTTTAAATCAAAAAAGAATATATGGAATTGATGGTCTGAGGTTTATTTCTGCAATATCAGTTGTGCTTTTTCATTATCTCAGTTATTCCGTTGATAAAACATTTTTGGAGGTTTTTAAAAAGTCTGATTTTGGCTGGTTAATATCCATTTCTAATTATGGTTTTTTGGGGGTGGAGTTGTTCTTTATGATAAGTGGATTTGTTATTTTATATAGTGCCAAAGGAAAGTCATGGCAGGGTTTTGCTCGTTCGAGATTTTTAAGAATATATCCAATGTTATGGTTGACCGCGTCAATAACTTTTGTCTGTCTTGTTTTTCTTGGTGCAACAAATAAAGAGCCATCATTGTGGCAATACCTAACAAATCTTACACTGATGCATCGATTTATATTCAATCAACCGCATTTGGATGGCGTATATTGGACGTTAACTGTTGAGCTTAGATTCTATCTGATAATTGGTATTTTGATAGCATATAATTTGCTGACAGAGAAGAACATAAAATTGATAATGTTTCTATGGGCCGTTACCGGATTGATATATCTTTCTTTAGGGAAGAATGGAAATTTTATTACAAGTGGTACCTATTTTGCTGCCGGGGTTGGTTTTTATTATATCTGGAGTGGCGGGAGAACAATATATAACATTGGGTATATGCTTCTGACATTTATTATTAGTTCAATTTCAGTAGTCTTATCTCATGCATCAGAAGGTTTGTCACATGGTGTTCTCGTGATATTGATGTGTTCATTTTTTTGTATTTTCTATTTATTGGTTAATGGTTGGACACCTCCAATATCTAAAAAAATTATGACATGGTTGGGGGGGCTAACATACCCGCTATATTTACTGCATCAAGAGATTGGTTATTCATTGCTTCAATATATCAATAATGGTACAGGGTATATATACTATGCATTATTTTTGGTACTATTAATGTCACTTTTATCATGGGGTATATATTATTTGGTAGAACCTAGGTTAAATAAATATATTGATTTTACTTTGGGTCTTTTAGTAAGGAAATTTCGTGCTTCTAGTTTAACGATGAAGTGTTGAGCATGATTTTTTGAATGGATTTGTATATATTTATGATGGCTGTTATTTTTGGGTGTAGGTGGGGCAGTTACATATGAAAAAAATAATAATCGATCTTGATGGTACGTTAACACTAGCAAATACATCTGACTATAAAGTAGTGTTGCCACGAATGGATGTCATTGAGGCACTAAAATTTTATAAAGAAAATGGATTTGAAATAGTTATTTTCACCGCAAGAAATATGAGAACATTTGAGGGTAATGTAGGGAAAATAAATGTCCATGCATTACCAATCATCACTGAGTGGCTCGATACTCATAAGGTTCCATATGATGAAATTATTGTAGGTAAGCCTTGGTGTGGTAAGTCAGGTTTTTATGTTGATGATCGTGCTATTAGACCATCTGAATTTGCCACGCTCTCGTTAGACGAGATCAACACATTGCTTGAAAAGGAAAAAAAATGTTCCTGATCATGTCTGCGGCGTATGTGAATCAAGACCTAGAGGCTGAATTCGGTAAAATCCCCCCCAGTTTTTTGCCACTGGGTAATCGTCGTTTATTCAAATACCAAGTAGAGCTGGCTCCGATTGGAGTCGATGTTTATTTGTCTGTTCCAGAAAGTTACAGATTATCAGATAGTGATCTTGCATGGTTGACTGAAATGGGAGTTAAGGTCATTTACATTCCTGTCGGACTTAGCCTTGGTGCTTCTCTTGTTGCTGCTGTTAATTTGAGTGAGTATCGCCAGGGCAGTTCTCTACATGTTCTTTATGGCGATACGTTATTTGGCCGACTCCCTACAGGGGAGAATATAGTTAGCGTTTCAAAGACTGAGTATTATTACAATTGGGCTACTCTAGGGCATGAGAATATTGATTGTATTGAAGATGAAAACCGCGATGTTGAAGGGCTGATAATAGATGGATATTTCAAGTTCCAGGACGCTAGGGAACTAATTCGATGTATTACTCAATGTAACTGGAGTTTTCTCGAAGGATTAAATCGGTATCATCATAAAGTTAGGTTAAATGTAGTTAAATCAGATGGGTGGTTGGATTTTGGGCATGTAAATACATACTACAGATCAAAGGCTGAATTTACCACGCAACGTGCATTCAATGAGATTGTGATTACGCCATATTTTATTGAAAAATCTAGCGTCCATAATGTAAAAATTATGGCCGAGGCGGAGTGGTTTGAAAAGCTTCCTTTTTCTTTACGTGGATACATCCCTCAGTTCTTGGGATCATCAAAAAATGATGGTAGCGCTACGTATCGACTAGAGTATTTGCACAATACAGCGCTAAATGAGGTTTATGTCTTCTCTGCGTTACCCAGCTTTTGCTGGAAACCAATAATTAATAATTGCCTAGATTTTCTATTGGATTGTCAACGTGTTAAAAATACTGAAAAACAGCCTACTAATCAAGTGAGCGAGTTATTTGGGGCGAAAACACTGAGTCGTATCAATGATTATTGCCAGTCAACAAATATATCACTTAATGAACATTGGAAATATAATGGTTTTCAGCCTGTATCCATTCAGGATTTATTAGATGCATGTAGTGTATATTTACCAAAAGATTGTGGGTTAGCGTCTGTACTGCACGGAGACTTCTGCTTCAGTAATATATTATATGATTTTCGTGCACAAAAAATAAAAGTGATTGATCCTAGAGGAATTACTGCCAACAGTGAAATGACGATATATGGAGATGTTTCATATGACATCGCCAAGCTTAGTCATTCTATTCTTGGTTTGTATGATTGGATTATCGCTGGTTATTATGATGTAAACATCTCTGCAAGGGAGATAGAATTTAAAATCAAAGTCAGTAATTATGTAGATGATATTCAATCTTATTATATATCTCGCGTCGGTTCGGTATTTGGTATGCGGCCTGAGACTCTTTATGCGATGCAAATACATCTGTTTTTGTCTATGTTACCACTTCATGCTGATTGTAAAAAACGGCAAAATGCACTATTCGCAAATGCATTCCGTTTATTCCACATATTAAAGGGACTTAATTGATGATTGTTATTCCAATGGCAGGAATGAGTTCTCGCTTTTTTAAAGCGGGTTATGATAAGCCTAAATACATGTTGTCTGCACATGGTGCTACGCTATTTGAACACTCAGTTAATAGCTTTCATATGTATTTTGAAGATACGCCGTTTTTGTTCATTGTTCGTGATGTTTACAATACTGAAAATTTTGTAAAAGAAATGGCCACCAAGATGGGGATCAAGAATTTTTTCATTTCTACACTTTCAAAAGAAACAAGAGGGCAAGCTGAAACGGTAGCGATTGGACTACTTGATTTTATCAAAAATCATGCTCCATACCTAGGTTCTATCACAATATTTAATATCGACTCTTTCCGTCACAATTTCACCTTTCCAGATATCATTGAGAATTGTGATGGATATTTAGAAGTTTTTAAAGGTGATGGTGATAATTGGTCTTTTGCAAAGCCATTAAAAGAAGGTAGTACAGAAGTTGTGCTGACGGCTGAAAAAAATAAAATATCAGATTTATGTAGTACCGGATTATATTTTTTTGCGAAATGCGATGACTATTTAGATGCGTATAAAAAATATGAGGCTTTGCCTGCAGCGCAATGGGATAGGGGGGAGTTATATATAGCCCCAATGTATAATATAATGATAAAAGAGGGTAAAAAGATCCATTATAATTTGATCGAACGAAAAGAAGTTATTTTCTGTGGCGTGCCCAGCGAATACCTTGATTTCCTTTCTCAGGATGTAGTAAATGAAGATAAATGATCAAGATATTACGTTCGTTGTACAAGGTCCAGTGCAGGCAAGTAAGGATCGTTCTCAAATTGATGGGGTCACATCGCAATGTCTGAAGTCTATTAGAACGTACTTTCCTACGTCCACAATCATTTTGTCTACATGGCAAGGCCAGAATATTGATGGTTTGGATTTTGATCAGGTTTTACTATTGGAAGATCCTGGTCAAAATATTATAATGAATGATGGTAATGTTGTAAAATTAAACAATAACAGACAATTATATGGTGTGCACATGGGACTTGCTATGGTAGCAACCCCTTATGCCGTAAAGATTCGTAGTGACAATATAGTGACTGGTCGCGGTTTTCTAGATCTCTATCAGAAGTATGTAAACGAAGAAAGAGTGAGTGATTTCTGCTATTTGGGTAGCCGAGTCATTACGAGTAGTGCTTTTTTTATTTCATCACATTACGGTAAGCCTGTATTTTTCCATAAGAGTGATCTATTTGACTTTGGTCTGACGACAGATCTACTAAAGATATGGCCAGAAAAAAAATTAGAACAGCTGCACTTCTACTTAAAGGCCGGATATAAAGAGCGTTATCCAGCAACGGAACAATACTTTTTACTACATTGGCTGTCCATATTGATGGGTAAGACGTTGAAGATCAATAATAAGGCTAATGATGATGCAGGATTGGGATCAGATTTCTGGCCTTGTTTTGTGGCTAACAATCTCATTGTGGCAACACCTGAAATGTTATCTCTAGATGTGACAGAAAAATTTTATAAACGAGGTAATCTCGCGTTAGAGTTAGACTTGAGTGACTGGTTATATTTCGTTGGCTTGAAAAAACGGCCATTTGATGTCAAGAGAGTGTATAGGAAATATAAAGAAATATCTGGACTCCTAGTCAGGAGAATCAGAGAATAAAACACAGGTTCATGACATCTGTCACACTTAAGTCTGATTGATGAATTGTCATATTTAATGCTGTTAAATATTATATTGCGGGGCATACCTTTTTCTTAAGGGAGCTATGATTTTAATGGTCATGTGAGAAATCAATGGTGAAAAATAGTTATGGACTGGCATTGTTACTCGGTATTGGGATATCCATATTATTTTCTGTATCGCAAGTAATCGGTGGCGATCAGACCCAGATGCTCTACAAGGGTTACCTTGGGGCCTATGAGGGGGTCTGGCTCAGCTATGGCAATGCGGCGAGTGCGGTGGGCAATGTGCCGGGCAGCTTGTCAGCCTGGCTGATCGGCGGGCCTCTGCTGCTGTGGGACTCTCCCTATGCCCCCATGGTGCTGCTGCTGGCGATGCGGCTGGTCGGGTTCCTGCTGTTTGATGCGGTGATCCGTCAGGTGTTTGATGACAGGGTGCGTCTGTTGTTTCTGGTGCTCTGCTGGCTCAACCCCTGGTTCCAGTACGAGAGTCTGCTCTACAACCCCTCCTATCTGTTCCTTTTCTCGGCCATGCACTGCTGGTCGGCCTGGCATATGCGCGAGCGGGCCTCCTTCTGGCACATGATCGTTCACCTGCTGGCCATCGGCATGGCGATGCAGCTGCACTACTCCTGGCCGCTGCTGGCGGTGATGTCTACCTACCTCTTCTGGCGCCGCATTCTCAAGGTGAGCTGGAGCGGGGTGGTGGTGGCTACCCTGCTGATCGGTGCCTCCCTGATCCCTTACGCCATGGAAGTGATGAGCAATAGCCACATCACCCAGAACGTCGATCCCGAGGCACGCCAGCGCTATATCGGCTGGGGGCTGGTGCATGTCTATCCGGTGCTGAAATCAGTGCTCTACTGGCTGCGTTACGGCTCCTGGCTGTTTGCCAGCAAACTGGTCAATGACACCCAGTTCATCTGGCTGGCGGGGCACGAATACCTGCAGATGGCGGCAGTCTGGCTGTGGCGGGTGGTGATTTACGGGGTAGGCTCGGCGACTGTGCTGCTGGCGGCCAAGGCCAACTGGCAGCTGTGGCGCGAACTCAAGCCACGTCTGCTGCGCAGTGATCGGGCCGAGGTGGATGGTGAAAGCTGGCTCGGCCTCTATGCGCTGGCGGCGGTGCTGGCGGTGCTGGTGAGTGCGGCGCTCTCGCCCATCATCTTCAACTACTGGCACCTGATGCTGATCTTCCCCTACGCCCTGTTCCCGATCCTGCTTTTGTTGGTGCGCTGGAGTCGTCGTTATCCGCAGTGGGTTGGCAAGGGGCTGCTGGCAGCCACCCTGTTCTGCACCGCGGTGAACCTGATCGCGGCGTGCGACAGCACCAAGTTCTCCTATCAGGCGGACTACAAAACCCAGGTGCTGGAGTATCTGCAAGAGATGAAGCTGCAACCCAAGCAGTGAGTCATCCACGGCCAGCTCCCCGATCTCGGGGAGCTGGCTGTCACTATTCTAAACGGTCCATATGGGCGAAGTTTTTGGCTTCGGCAACCCAACCCTCACGCCCCTGCTTGTCCCGGATTTTTACCCACCACTGGTTCTGCGGTGACCGGCCGTATCTGATCTCTTTGCGCGCATAGTCAAAATCGAGAATGAAGGTTTTGCCCTTGTACCAGAACAGGCTATTGCCTTCGCCCAGTCCGCCGAGGATATAAAGCGTTTCCCCTGCCTTCATATTCAACAGCGGCCCTTTGCCCTCCTTGCTGTAGCCCAGCTTGACCGATCTGAGTATCTCGACGATCCCCGGTTGTTCGGTAATGACGACCCCGGTCAGCCCTTCCACCTGCTGGCCGCGGGGTAGCCGGAACAGCGCTTTGGCCGTCAGGGATGGCTCGGCTCTGACGATCACCTCTTGCTTGGTGGTCCACGATTGATAGGTACAACCTTCAAACGGGCAGCGACCCCAGTCGTAATAGGGCAGGCGCGGCTTTTCATCAGAACTTACAGTCGTAGCAAACAACGACAACAACAGCAAAAACAGTCTCATGAATCTACCTGTCCGGCGGGGCGCTCATCCGCCGGTTTAATAAATGGGGCCGCACTATATCTCAAGAGACCAAAATCCATCAAAGCCGCGGAAGTATTGATTTTCACCGCAATAAAACGGGGCCATTGGTCATGGGAGTAGGGGGCACAAGAGGTCGAAGCGCGGCAGGGGCGGATAGCCCGCCCCTTTGCCTTGTGCCATGCTGATGGCTATCAGGGCATCGGGTCGTCACCTATGGGCATCTCTCGTTCGGGTATGCGTTTGTTATTACTGCTATCGGCACTTCTTCTCCCTCTTATGACCATCAGCCACGCCGTGGCGATCACCGCGCCCCTGCGGGGATGTGTCTTCCAGCTGGCACCGCTGGTCACCATCGATCAGCAGGGCGAGGTCTCCGGGCCGGTGATCGACTACTTTCGCCGTCATATCGAACCCGCGATCGGGCGTACCATCGAGTGGCAGGGGGTCAATGTGGCGCGGCTGCTCAGCAACCTCGAGAGCGGCGAGTGCGATCTGACCCCGCTGCTGAGTTACAGTCCCGAGCGTGCTCGTCACTTTCGCTATATCGACCCCCACCTGTTGCTGCTGCGGCCAGTGCTGGTGGTACTGGTGCCATCGCGACTTCACGCGGTTGAACGACAAGAAGATCTCTACGGCACCACCATCGGCTGGTCGAGTCAGGCGATCGTGCCGCCACTGTTGCAGCATCCGCAGATCCACATCGACACCCTCTCCCAGCTCAGCTGGGAGCATGGCAACATGCAGAAGTTGCTGCGCGGGCGCATCGATGCCGCGCTCTTCTCCAACGATATTTCCGCCAACCATTTTCGCGCCAAGCTCCCTGCGGCGACCCGCCTCATCTACCTGCCGGTCACTCCGCTGCAGGTGCATATCGTGCTGAACAAGTCGTTGGGGGATGGCAATCCCGATCTGGTGCAACATATGCGTCAGATGGTGGAGCGGGTGCCGCTCGCCTCGCTGGTGGAGCCAACCCCTCGGCTGTGGGGGCGTTGAGAGGGGGTTGCGTGCAATAATCTACAAGTCCAAGGCCCGCTGCTGGTGTATCTATAAGCCATGAATACCACCGATTCCCTCATCCGCTACTGGCAATCCCCGCACCTGCCGGGGGTCGAGCTGTCACACTCCCACCACAGGGCGTTCAGCTATGGCCGCCATGTCCATCTCGACTACCATATCGGGCTGGTGCAGCGGGGTGGCCAGAAGTTTATCCACAAGGGAAACAGCCACCATCTGGTGCGCGGGGTGCTCTCTACCGTCAACCCGGATGAGGTGCACGACGGCCTCAGCCTGTTGCCGGAAGGGTATGAGGTGCGGGTCTTTGCCATCGATCCGCAGCAGCTGGCGCTCTGGCTGCCGGAGCAGCCGGAACCCTTCTTCGACAAGGGATTGCAGAGCCGCCCTGATCTCTATCAGGGCTTTGCCCAGCTACACGGCTATCTCGACAACCCCAAGGCCGATGGCCTGCTGATCGAGAGCCAGCTGCTTGCCCTGCTGGGGGAGCTGCTGCATCTGGCCCCCGAGGTGCACCAGCTGGCGGATCCCCAGTTGCGATTCCTGCGCGACTACCTGATGGCCGCCCTCGACGAGCCCCACTCGCTGGAAGAGCTGGCGGGGTTGCTCGGGCTCGACCGTTTCGCCTTCCTGCGCCAGTTCAAGAAACGCAGCGGTATGACCCCCTACGCCTGGCTGAAACGGCTGCGGCTGGAGCAGGGCAAACGGCTGCTGGCGAGCGGCATGGCGGTGAGCGAGGTGGCGCTCGCGGTCGGCTTCTTCGATCAGAGTCACTTCCACCACGGCTTTCGCCAGGCATTCGGTCTGACGCCCGCCGAATTTCGTGCCCAGATGCAATCTTTTACAAGTCGCGCCCCCCGCTGATCCGCCATGCTGGCTCTCCGTCGTTAAAGCGAGAGTTGTTATGCTGACCAGTCTGTTCGTTACCCTCGGCCTGATGCACCTGATTGCACTGGCCAGCCCCGGCCCCGATTTCGCCCTGATCCTGCGCACCAGCCTGCACCGGCCGACCGCCCTTGGCGCGGCGCTGGGCATCTCGTTGGCGATCATGGTGCACGCCACCCTGAGCCTGACCGGGATCAGCATGCTGATCGCCAGCCATCCGCTGCTGTTTATGGTGATCAAGTGCTGCGGCGCCCTCTATCTGGGCTGGTTGGGGTGGGGCGCCCTGATGGCGGCTCGGCAGCAGAGCAGTACCGTGATGCAGAGCGCCGCCAACGAGCTGCGCGGCTGGGGCAGGGGCGTGCGCACTGGCCTTGCCACCAACCTGCTTAACCCCAAGGCGCTGGTGTTCTTTATCGGTCTGCTGGCCGCCATGGTGACGCCAGAGGTGGATGGAATGACCCGTAGCCTGCTGGTGGGCGAGCTGTTCATCATCTCCCTCTGCTGGTTCGGGCTGCTGGCGTGGAGCCTCTCCACCGATCGTGCCCAGCGCCTGCTGCTGCGGGTGCAGCGGCCACTCAATCTGGTGACCGGCGTGCTGTTTGCGGTGGTCAGCCTCTCCATTCTGGCGAGCATGGGGGCCGAGCTGGTGGCCTGACGAGTCGGCGCATGGGCCTATACTCCAACAAGGTTTACCTGTCAGGAGTACCCGGCCATGCGTCTACTGCCTCTTTGCTGGTTGTTGGGGATGGCCCCGGCGCTGGCGGCCCCGGTTCAGCTCAAATTGCTGGAGTGGGGCTATCTGCCAGCGGGTTATGAACAACAGTTTGCCGACTACGCCAAAGCCCATGGGGTGGAGGCGACGGTCAGCCGGATCGAGCCGCTGCTGACCGATTTCGACAGCGTCTACCGCTCCCTGCGCACCCGCAGCGCCGATGTGGTGCTGCCGACCAGCTACTTCTACAAGGCCCATCACCAGCCGCTGTTCAAGCTGCTGCTCCCCATCGATTTCAGTCGCCTGCAGCACTACCCCGAGGTGAAGCCTGCCCTCAAGAACACCGAGTATGACAAGCAGGGGGAGCGCAACTACTCGGTGCCCTTCTCCTACGCCATGTTCAGCCTCGCTTATGACAGCAAGCAGGTGCCGCAAGCGCCCACCAGTTGGCAGGTGCTTGCCAACAGCTCGCCGTCGGGCCAGTTTGCCGAGTTCTGCGACCAGTTCGAGCCGCTGCTCTTTTCGGTGCTGCTCTCTCTTGGCAAGTCGCCCGCCCTGTTTGCCAGCGGCGAGATGCTGGCCGACAAGACCTTGCAGCAAGAGGTGGAGCAGCAGCTCTCGCAGCGGCTGCGAGCCAGTCGTGGCTTCTGGTTCAATCAGGCTAACCGCTGCGAGGATCTGCGCCAGCAGACCTTTGCCACCACCTGGGGGCTGGAGCTGGTGGAGTGCAACAAGCAGAACGATCAGCAGTGGCGGATCGCCATGGTGCAGGAGGGGGCCATCTATGCCCTCGATGCGATCTCTATCGCCCGTCATGTCGGGGATGATCCTGCGCGGCTCAAGGCCGCCTACCTGCTGGTGGATTTTCTGCTGAGCGCGCCGCTGCAACGCCAGATGCTGGTGGGCACGCCCACCATCTCGGCCAGCAATATGGCCTCCCGGCCGCCCCTCCGCCCACAGGAGCAGGCGGTGCTGCCGGATCGCCCGCTGCCGGAGTTTGACGAGCGGCTGCTGGTGCCCGCGCTGCCCGCCCATATCAAGAATCGTTACAAACGGATGGTGCAGCAGGCGATCGTCGCCAGCGGCAAAGAGGGGCTGGTCAAGCAGTGCCCCTGGGATCTCGATAACTGATGAATGAGCCTGCCGCTTCTCCGGTGGCAGGCAAGTTTGCGCGAGATGGCTGATGATCGGTCATCGCCCGTTCCAGGGTATTCCCCCGTTCAACTCACGCCGCTCGCGGGCTCACATCGTTTGAAAAAACTGAGCGCTTTCCGCAGCCCCATTTAGCCGGATTAAACAACCGAACCCTCGCCAGATCGCCGTTCGTACCCTGGCAGACCCTGTACAAAAGTGCCGCAATTGTGACAACTTGGATGTGAGCTGAACAATCGTGATCTGTTGCTTGTGGGAAGGTGATGAATCGGTTATTTCTCTGTGACATTGGCGGCATCCGGCACGGGTTCTCCAGCCATGTGGTGCGATATCCACAGCAAAAACAAACAGTAAAATGCAGGAGCAAATATGAAAAAGGTCGTGATGGTTGCCGTGGCTGCGGCCCTGCTGGGTGGCTGCGCCGTCAAGAATCAGGTATCCCACAGCTTGCAGGCGATCCCGCTGACTGCCTTCCAGCAGAGCGAGAGTAACCCCAATCAGCGCGTCTACAAGGAGCCGGGCGTTGACCTGCGCCAATACAATGAGGTGCTGCTCGATCCGCTGCAGTTTATCCGGCAGGAGAATGGTCAGTGGTATCTGCTGACCGCCAACGAACAGAACCAGATTGGCCGCTACTACCACGACAAGTTCCAGAGCGAGCTGATCAAGCAGGGCGTCAAGATTGCCACCGCCCCCGGCCCGAAAGTCATGCGGATCCAGGCCGCTGTCACCAACTTCGACCTGACCCGCCCCGACCCCAAGCTGCGTGACCTGCTGCCGGCCAAGATCGCCATCAATGTCACCCGCGAAGTGATCGGCAAGGAGCCTTATCTGCTCAAGGTGGGCAGCATGGCCCAACTGCTCGACTCCCGGAGCGGCAAGCTGCTGGTGCGGGTGATGGATGCCCGTGAGAGTACGGATACCACCCACAAGGATGAGCCCATCACCGCCGGGGAGATGGAGAAGATGATCGACCAGTGGGCGGCCAGC
>NZ_JRJY01000142.1:0-1349 GCF_000801015.1 Aeromonas sp. ZOR0001
ACTGTACCACCTAAAATGGTGTCCGGGATGATTAGACCACTACACAAGAGAGGTTGAGTTATTTCAGGTTGGCTCAAGTTGAGATGGGCTTGCACACTTTGCACATTTATAACCACAGAACTCACACGCCAACGACTGGCAGATATGTGTTCATCCTGGCCCTATCCTGTAGGCAGGAGCAACCGATGGGGACCGATTGATTCCCCAAAACAATCATCGAAGGGTGTCATATGAAAATTTTTGCTTTGATACGTGAGCTACGAAACAGTGCTTAGCTCAATTCTCGAAGCACCATCTGCTAAATTGATAACCCTCTCTGACCAAAACAGGGCACATGAAGTGAAGTCTCCAAAAACTGTCAAATCGCTTGAGGAATTAGGACGAGTCCAACTATCCCCCAGCTTCTTTATGCGCGATTTTCTCTACTCAGAGATCGCTCAGATCGAGGGGATACCCAATATACCTGATTACCCTGACCTTGCTATAGAGGCTGGCCACCAACTCTGCACAAAGGTGCTGGAACCCATTCAGCAACACTTAGGCCGTATAGCTATCCGCTCAGCCTATCGTTCTCCACTGGTAAATGCCAAGGGAGCTGAAAATGGTAATCAATACAACTGCGCTAAAAATGAGGCCAACTATGCTCAACATATCTGGGACTATCGTGATCAGGATGGTTGCATAGGCGCCACCGCATGTATTGTAGTCACCAGTTTTCTCCCCTATTACGAAAACACCGGGCATTGGCAAGCTCTGGCCTGGTGGATTCACGATCACATCCCTGATTACTCAGCCATGTATTTTTTCCCAAAACTGGCTGCGTTCAATATCTCGTGGCATGAGCGCCCCAAAAAGACGATTAACAGCTACATCTCCAATTCAAAGGGGATACTAACCAAACCGGGGATGGACAATCATGAAGGAGACCATACCCAAGAATACAAAGCTTGGCTGACGTCTCTCAACATGAGCTAAAGCCGTAATCTCCCCTCTGCCGATCGCAGCAATCAAATGCAGTTTATAAGAGGAGCTCATAGCCGTGCTCCTCTACTCATGGGGTGACGTTGGTTAAGACATCTGCCAGCTCGTCAGATGCAGTGACCTGAACCAGGTACTGCTCTGCGTCTTTTTTGCTGGTAAAACCGTGAATACACGGTTGCTGTTACGCATGAACTGAACACGATAGGACTTGCCGGTTTTTCGAGTGAGAACTTGGATACTTGCCATCGGTTGAAACCTCCGGAAGAAGCAGGATTACTAAGCCATCAAAGCGCTGTCGCCACTCTGTCGCCATTTAGGCAAAAGAAAAAGGCCACTATTTCTAGTGGCCTTTCGTAACTCTTTGATTT
>NZ_JRJY01000053.1:0-22166 GCF_000801015.1 Aeromonas sp. ZOR0001
CCCTCTATGGTGCCGGGGCGGTATCGGCTGCCGTATCGAGCGATGCGCCTGCAGCAAGTGCATCGGCACCGACAGCAAGCAGTGCTGCGGTGGCAACGGCGCCTGTCTCTGCTGCTACGCCAGCGCCCTCTGAGGCTGTCCCCGTCTTGCTTCCGGCCGAGCCGGTCACACCCGTTGCCAGCAGTGGCGAGGGGGCCGCGCCGCTGCCAAAACCGGCTGAGCCTGCTGCTGTGGTGGCGCCTCCCGCACCTCTGGCCGCAGGCGAGTTGCAGGCGGTGCCGCTCTATCGTCAGGACGAGCTGCTCAACTGGATTGAGCAAGGGCGCCACCTCACTCAGGTGAAGCAGGATCGCTGTCAGCTGACTCAGGATATCGAAGCGCGCGCCTCGGTGATGAAGATCCCGGCCTATCAATTCCTCTGGGGGGATATGCTGGCGTGGGGGGTCTGTACCAAGTCCAACGCCGAGCTCGGGGTGCAATATATGTGGGAGGCGGCAAATCAGGGGTTGGCGCCGGCGCTGGAGCAACTGGGTCGCTACTACTGGAAAGGAACTTTGGTGCAGAAGGATTTGGTGCGAGCCGAAACTCTGATGCGCGAGGCGGCCAGCCTCGGTTTTCTGCGGGCCCGCATCGAGTGGGTTGAAATGCTGCTGCAGGGGATGGGCAGTCCGCTCGATTATGAGGACGCCTATCGCTGGCTCCATGGCTCCGTCATAGGTGACAAGGCGCTGCACCAGAAGGCGGCGAGTCTGCTCAACCGTCTTGGCAACAGGATGCCGGCCAACGTGGTGGCCCGCGCCAAGGCGATGCACTGATCCAAAAAAATGACCCACAGATCTGCACCTGTGGGTCCGGTTCCAGCCGCCGTGCCATGACAGGCCGGAACCTCCCTCTGTTATATGGCTGCTCGCGCCTTAGAGATCTTGGTGGGGGCCAAAAACTTCGTAATGGAGCTGCCCCGTTGGTACTCCAGCCGCAAGCAGCTGCCGCCTGATCTCTTGCATGAAGCCGACAGGGCCACAGAAGTAGTAGTGGGCCTCTGGCGTGATGCGCTCCTTCACGGCAGTCAGATCCATGGTGCCGGCTAGGTCGTAATCTTCACCCTGTACATCGCTGGCCTCCGGCTCCCGATACCAGACCCGGCTCAGCAAGTTGGGATGCTGGCCGGATTTTTGCTGAATATCCTCCCGGAAGGCGTGTACAGCGCCCTGTTCGCAGGCGTGCAGCCAGGTGATATCAGCCTGATGGCCGCTCGCCAGCAGCTGGTTGAGCATGCTCATCATCGGCGTCACGCCGACACCGGCGGATAGCAGTACCACCGGGGTCTGACTGTCGGCTTTCAGGTAGAAATCGCCGGTAGGGGGCATCACCTCGATCTTGTCACCCGCCTGCAGGTGATCGTGCAGCAGATTGGAGACCTGACCCTGCGGCTCACGCTTGACGCTGATGCGGTAATCCTGCCCGTTGGGGGCATCGGAGAGGGAGTATTGGCGGATCTCCTGATATTCCAGCTCGGGGTGAACCAGCTTGATGCTGAGGTATTGGCCCGGTTTGAAGGTCAGTACCGGCTTGCCATCTTCCGGCGCCAGCAGGAAGGAGGTGATGAGGTCGCTCTCGGCTCGCTTCTCCTTGATGATGAAGGTGCGGGTACCTTGCCAGCCGCCATCCTGATTGGCCTTCTCCTGATAGATCTCTCGCTCGCGGCCGATGAAGATGTCGGCCAGCACGCCATACGCCTTGCCCCACGCCTCCAGCACCTCGTCGGTGACCGCACTTCCGCCCAATTCTTTGAGCGTGGCCAAGAGATGACTACCTACAATGTGATATTGTTCCGGCTGGATCAGGAATCCGGTATGTTTGTGCGCAATCCGCTCGACCGCACCGGCGAGTGCCCCCAGATTGTCGATATTCTTTGCATACGCGGCGACTGCATTGAACAGGGCCAGCGGCTGGCCGCCACTGCGTTGGTGGGCCAGGTTGAAGATATCTTTCAGCTCCGGGTTATGGCTGAACATCCGCTGGTAGAAGTGCTGGGTGAGGGCAGGGCCTGCCGATTCGAGCAGCGGAATGGTGCTTTTGATGACGGCAACGGTGGTTTGATCTAGCATAGGGGCCTCGTTCTAATTGAACATATAAAATGCCATTTAATAAGTGGCATCCTAGATGTTTATTTGATTTGAATCAATACTCCACTTTTCGCATCGCGCTAATCAGGTTTTATGAGACTAACCAGTTATACAGATTTTGGATTGAGAGCCCTGCTCTATCTTGCCACCCTGCCGGAAGGGGAGTTGTCGAGCGTTGCCAAGGTATCGGCCCTGTATGGCGTTTCCCGCAACCACATGGTGAAGGTGGTCAATCAGCTGGTGAAGCTGGGCTATCTGCAATCCCAGCGTGGCAAGAATGGCGGTATTCGCATGGCTTGCGATCCCGCCACCATCAATATCGGGCAGGTAATCAGGGCGTTGGAAGGCAATCTGGACGGCATTGACTGCGGCTCGCCCGCTTGTCACATCGTCTCTGTCTGTCTGCTCAAGAGTGCGCTGAAAGAGGCGATGGATGCGTTTCTGGCGGTGATGGACAGCTATACGCTGCAAGACCTGCTGGCCAACCGCGACGAGTTGCAACGGGTGTTTGGCGAGTTGATCCCGACGCTGGTGCTGGAGCCGGATGATGAAGATGAACAGTGACGATGAGCAATAGAAAAGGGCTGCCACTGGCAGCCCTTTTTCAATCTTGTGAATCCGACTCCGCTCGGTACGATGCCGGCATGATCCGCGCCATCTTCACCATGTTGTTCTCTACATCGAGGATCTCGATAGGATAACCGGCCAGCCGGATCCCGATGTTGGGCTGGGGGATCTCTTCCAGATATTCGAGGATCAGACCGTTGAGGGTACGCGGGCCGTCGATGGGCAGGTGCCAGTTCATCTCCTTGTTCAGCTCACGAATATTGGCTGAGCCTTCGACCAGATAAGAACCATCTGACTGGGGGTGGATCTCGTCGCTCGGCGCAGGCGTCATGGAGGTGGTAAAGTCGCCCACGATCTCTTCCAGAATATCGTCCAGAGTGATTAGCCCCTGAATGTCGCCGTATTCGTCGACGATCAGGCCAATTCGCTCCTTGTTGCGCTGGAATTTGGCCAGCTGCACGTTGAGCGGCGTTCCTTCCGGAATGAAGTAGATCTCGTCCACTTCCCGCAACAGGCTCGATTTGTTGAACTGATCCCTGGCTACCAGCCGCAGGGCATCGCGCGCGTGTAAAAATCCGACAACGTCGTCGATATTGTCGCGATAGAGCAGGATCTTGGTGTGAGCGCAGTGGGCCAGCTGGCGCTGGATGCTCTTCCAGTCATCGTTGATGTCGATGGCGTAGATATCGCTGCGCGGCACCATGATGTCCTCGACCAGCATCTTGTCGAGATCCAGAATGCTCAACAGCATCTCCTGATGACGCTGGGGGATCAGGTTACCCGCCTCATTGACGATGGTGCGCAGCTCCTCGGTGTTGAGGGAGTCATCCTTGTTGGGATTGATCTTCAGCATCTTGAGCAGGCCGCTGGTGATGCCGTTGATCAGCCAGACCAGCGGCGAGAGCGGCACCATCAGCCCCTTGAGGATCCAGGAGGCGGGATAGGCGATCTTCTCCGGAAACATGGCGGCCAGGGTCTTGGGGGTCACTTCACCGAATACCAGTACCACCAGGGTCAGGCCGAAGGTGGCGATGGCGACCCCGAGATCACCAAACAGCCGGATACAGACGATGGTGGCGATGGCGGAGGCGAGGATATTGACCAGATTGTTGCCGATCAGGATCAGTCCCAGCAGGCGATCGGGGCGGGCGAGCAGTTGCTCGACGCGACGTGCGGCTTTGTGTTTGGTCTGTGCCAGATGCCGAAGTTTGTAGCGGTTGATGGACATCAGGCCGGTTTCGGCACTGGAGAAAAAGGCGGAAAGAAGGATCAAGATAACGAGAACAATCAGTAATGTACTCGTTGAGATGCTGTCCAAAAAGGGCTCCTGTTGGATGGTATGGCTAAAAGAGTATAGGTGTCAGCTCAACAGCACTTCTTTGACGAAGCGACTGCCAAAATAGGCAAGAGTCAGGATGAAGCTGCCGATCAGACTGAGAGTGATGACTTTACGGCCGCGCCAACCATAGGTGTGATGTCCCCACAGCAGCAGAACGTAGACACACCATGCCAGGATGGAGAGCACGGCCTTGTGAGACTTGCCTTGGGCGAACATATCTTCGAGGAAGAAGAGGCCGGAGGCGATGGAGAGTGTCAGTAGCAACACCCCTGCAGAGATCAACTGAAACAGCCGTTTTTCCACTGTCATCAGTGGCGGCATGGCTGGCAGGTTGCTGATTTTTCTCGATTTAAGCTGCTTGTCCAGACAGGCGAGCTGCAGCGCAAACAGACAGGCGATCATCAATACCGAGTAGGCCATCAGGGCGAGGCCGATGTGCAGCAACAGCTGGGGATGGGCCTCCAGATGGGTTATGTAGCGACCCGGGATCAAGGCGCTGGCAGCCAGCAACAGGGCCGAGAAGCTGTAGACCACCGGCAGCAGGATCCAGCCGTTGAAGCGGCGGGTTACGCAAGTCATGAAGCAACTGATGATGAGGCTGACCAGCGAGGCAACGTTGAGCATGCTCAGGTTCTGGCCGTAACTCTGCAATACCTCTGAACCGAGGGCGCTGGCGTGGGCGATCAGGGCCAATCCGATACAGGCAAACAGGGAGCGCTGTCCCACCGGCTTGGCGCTCAGTAACAGATGCAGGGAGGCGATGATGGCCAGCAGATAAAACGCCAGGGCCAGAACAGAGATTACGATCATAACCAGGTCGTTGTTGCACAAGCTTTTGAGGGTAAGAGGGGCAGTATACCTTGCACGAGAAGTGCTCGCCAGTTGTGCAACAGCCGATCTGCCCATATATAGGGAGAAGGTCCCTGCTGCTGCGGTGCGGCGAATAATCGTCCTCGCGCCCGCTCTGGGTTATAATGCCCCCAATTTATTACGCCAAGAACCGGAATCCGTCATGTTTGAGAATTTGACTGAACGACTCTCGCGCACCTTGCGCAATGTCAGTGGCCGTGGTCGCCTGACCGAAGACAATATCAAGGAAACCCTGCGCGAAGTTCGCATGGCGCTGCTCGAGGCGGATGTCGCCCTGCCGGTAGTGCGTGATTTCGTGGCGCGTGTCAAAGAGCGCGCGGTCGGGCAGGAAGTGGCCAAATCCCTGAGCCCGGGCCAGGCATTCATCAAGATTGTGCACGGTGAACTGGTCACCGTAATGGGGGAGGCCAACGAACAGCTCAACCTGGCTGCCCAGCCGCCCGCCATCATCCTGATGGCCGGTCTGCAGGGTGCCGGTAAGACAACCACGGTTGGCAAACTGGCCAAGCTGCTCAAAGAGCGCAGCAAGAAGAAGGTGCTGGTAGTCAGTGCCGACGTCTATCGCCCTGCGGCGATCAAGCAGCTGGAGACCCTGGCCAGCGACATCGGTGTCGACTTCTTCCCGAGCGATGCCAGCCAGAAGCCGGTCGATATCGCCACCGCCGCCATCGATCAGGCGCGCAAGAAATTCTATGATGTGGTGATCGTCGATACCGCCGGTCGTCTGCACGTTGATAGCGAGATGATGGCCGAGATCCAGGATCTGCATGCCACCATCAAGCCGGTCGAGACCCTGTTCGTGGTGGATGCCATGACAGGTCAGGATGCCGCCAACACCGCCAAGGCGTTCAACGAAGCGCTGCCGCTCACCGGTGTCATCCTTACCAAGGCGGACGGCGATGCCCGTGGTGGTGCTGCACTGTCGGTGCGCCACATCACCGGCAAGCCGGTCAAGTTTATCGGTATGGGTGAAAAGACTGATGCGCTGGAGCCGTTCCACCCGGATCGTCTCGCCTCCCGCATCCTCGGTATGGGCGATGTGCTGTCGCTGATCGAGGAAGTCGAGCGCAACGTCGATAAAGAGAAAGCGGCTAAGCTGGCCAGCAAGGTCAAGAGCGGCAAGGGTTTCGATCTGGAAGATTTCCGCGAGCAGTTGGCCCAGATGCGCAACATGGGCGGCATGATGGGGATGCTCGACAAGCTGCCCGGCATGTCCGGTCTGCCGGATAACGTGAAAGATCAGATGGATGACAAGCTCACCGTGCGGATGGAGGCCATCATCAGCTCCATGACGCCGAAGGAGCGCGCCCACCCCGATCTCATCAAGGGTTCCCGCAAACGCCGTATCGCCGCAGGTTCCGGCATGCAGGTGCAGGATGTGAACAAGCTGCTCAAACAGTTCACCGAGATGCAGCGCATGATGAAGAAAATGTCCGGCAAGGGCGGTATGCGCAAGATGATGAGCCAGATGAAGAACATGATGCCCCCCGGTTTCGGTGGCGGTCGCGGCCCGTTCTGATCCGGCCTGCGTGTTGATGGGGGTCTGCAGTGGCAGGCCCCTTTTCATTGCCGCTCTGCGCAAAAAATGGCTGGCTTGGTTGCAATTATTACGAATCCAAGTAGAATTACGCGGCTTATTTTAAGCTAGGGTCCGCGTGTTTGCGGGCCTTGTTCATTAGATGTTAATGAGGACGATATGGTAACCATTCGTTTACAACGTGGTGGCGCGAAAAAGCGTCCGTTCTACCAGGTAGTAGTTTCTGACAGCCGTTGCGCCCGTGACGGTCGCTTCATCGAGCGCGTTGGTTTCTTCAACCCGGTTGCTGCTGGTCAAGCTGAAAAGCTGAACCTGGACCTGGCTCGTATCGAGCATTGGGTTGCTACTGGTGCCGCTGTTTCTGACCGCGTTGCCAAGCTGATCAAAGACGCTAAAAAAGCTGCTTAATCAGCCCAACGGTAAGGAGTTAAGGTGGAAAAACCTGTAGTTCTGGGCACCCTGGGTACCGTTTATGGCATCAAGGGCTGGCTTAAAGTGAACTCCTTCACCGATGTTGCCGAAGCGATTTTCGATTACAACCCCTGGCTGATTAATCAGAACGGGGCGTGGCGTGAAATTCGGGTTTCATCCTGGAAACGTCACAACAAGGGTCTGATCTGCAAACTCGATGGTATCGATGTGCGCGAAGATGCCCTGGCATTGACCAATGTCGAGATTGGCGTACCCGCCGATCTGTTGCCTGCGTTGCCTGAAGGCGAGTTCTACTGGCGTGACCTGATTGGTTGCTCCGTGGTGACCACCAAGGGATACGACCTGGGCAAGGTGACCGAATTGATGGAAACCGGCTCCAACGATGTGTTGGTGGTTGAGGCCAATGTAAAAGATGCCTTTGGTGCAAAGGAGCGGTTGATTCCGTTCCTGGAAGAGCAGGTGATCAAGAATATTGATCTGACTGCTCGAACAATCGAAGTTGATTGGGATCCTGGTTTCTAGTTTCCCGCGCTAACACGGGTGCCGGAGGTTTCTTATGTGGATTGGGGTTATTAGCCTCTTCCCTGAAATGTTCCGAGCCATTACCGAGCACGGGGTAACGGGTCGGGCCGTCAAGAGTGGCCTGCTGCAGATTGAGTGCTGGAACCCCCGGGAGTTTACCCACGACAAACACCGTACGGTCGATGATCGTCCTTATGGTGGTGGGCCCGGCATGTTAATGATGGTTCAGCCGCTGCGTGACGCAATTCATGCAGCCAAGCAAGCAGCGGGAGACGGGGCGAAAGTCATCTATCTCTCTCCTCAGGGACGCAAGCTGACTCAAGCGGGCGTAACCGAGTTGGCGACGAATCAGAAACTGATTCTGGTAGCCGGTCGATACGAAGGTATCGATGAACGCGTGATACAAACCGAAGTCGACGAAGAGTGGTCTATCGGGGATTACGTGTTAAGTGGTGGCGAGTTGCCTGCCATGACCCTGATCGATGCGGTTTCGCGTCTGGTCCCTGGGGTTTTGGGCGATCAGGCCAGTGCCGAGCAAGACTCCTTTACGGATGGCTTGCTGGATCATCCCCACTATACTCGGCCGGAGGTGTTGGATGGATTGGCGGTGCCCGAGGCGCTGACAAGCGGCAATCACGAAGTGATTCGACGCTGGCGTCTCAAGCAGTCGCTCGGACGAACCTGGCAAAGAAGGCCGGAACTTATTAACAACCTAGCTCTGACTGACGAGCAAGAATCACTTCTTGCCGAGTATGTCCGCGAAGTGCGTGACAGCGTTAAGTAGAGTTTTCAGTTTATCCTAGGTAAGGAAAGACAATGAGCAAGATTATTCAGCAGCTTGAACAAGAGCAACTGCGTACCGACATCCCGGCTTTTGCCCAGGGCGACACTGTACGTGTTCAAGTTCGTGTTAAAGAAGGTGGTAAAGAGCGTCTGCAGGCTTTCGAAGGCATCGTTATTGCCAAGCGTAACCGCGGTCTGCACTCTGCTTTCACCGTTCGCAAGATCTCCAACGGCGAAGGTGTTGAGCGTGTATTCCAGACTCACTCTCCGCTGATCCACAGTGTAGAACTGAAGCGTCGTGGTGATGTTCGCCGCGCTAAACTGTACTACCTGCGCAACCTGTCCGGCAAAGCTGCTCGTATCAAAGAGAAGCTCAACTAATTCGATTCGAATTGGTGTCGGTATGTCGGCAAATAGCTCGACAGGTAGTGAAAAGGCTCGCCAATGGCGAGCCTTTTTTGTATCCGTCTATTGGCTCTCTGGTTGCCGTTACTGGATGACCCGAACTACCGAGTTGTCGCGCCCGAAGGGGCCTGGCACATAGTCATCCGCTGCCCAGTCATTCTCGTAGAGGGTTTCCCCTGCCGGTGTGATGAGCTGGTAGCAATATTCAAAGTAGCCCGGGCCGTCGGTCGGCAGATTGAGGGTGGCTTTGAACTCGCCGCTCTTCATGCGTTTCAGCTCGACCGGTTGCCACTGGGTGAACTCGCCGATCAGCATCACCTGTTCCGCCCCTGCAGCCGCCTCTTTCTCTACGGCAAAGGTCACCTTGACCTCGGGCTTGGACTTCAAAAACTGTTTGATCAGTGGCATGACGCCTCCTTGTCTGTGAGTTAAAAATGGCTCCTGTCTATTTTTATACCACCATATGACAAAGATGTTGATAAGGCAGATCAAGTCGGCAAGGCAAAATAGCGTTGCAGCAAACTGTGGGTGAAGTCGATCTTGAGATAGAAGCCGCGGGGCAGGGTCATGATGGGTTGACCATCGCGGCCGATGGCGCGAGTCAGCGCCTTGTTGTTGGCCGCCTTGGGTCGCAGTTGCATCACTTGGCCGTGGCGGGCGCTGATCTGCTCCACTGCTCCCAGCACTATCATGTCCATCAGCTCCTCCCAGTCCTGACGCAGTAGCCGATCTTCCTCTTCATTCGGGCTCCACATCAGCGGCATGCCGACCCGCCGCTCGCCAACCGGGATCTCCCGACTGCCTTCCACCGGGATCCAGAGCACTCGGGAGAGCTTGTTACGCACGTTGGACTCTTCCCAGCGCTGGCCGCTGACGCCGATCAGCGGGGCGACGCAGACGAAGGTGGTCTCCAGCGGTTTGCCTTGAGGATCCACGGGGATCGTCTTGAGTTCGATCCCCAGCTCCGGGAAGTCCTGCTCCGGCTTGCTCCCGGCGCTGGCCCCCAGTTGCAGCTCGATCAACTGACCGACCCACCCCTTGTCACGGCGCAGGTCTTTGGGCACCGCGATGCCAGCCTCGGCGGCCAGCTGTGCCAGCGTGAAGCCGGCCATGGCATAGGCGCGGCTCAATAACTCCTGCTCGGATTGGGGATTACTTGGCATGTTTGGCTCCATCTTGCTCGCCATATTCTAACAGGGAGGATCCCGAGAAGGATCGCTGTTTTTATAACCGATCCTGAGTGGATAAGATCAAATGCAGAGAATTTGGGGGCTATCAGTTCATCATTATGATTTTAAAGGGTTTTGTCTGTTTTATCGAGCAGTAATCCAGGTCTGGTTTGACCTCGAAATAGTTGTCCAAGGGTTTGTGCATGATGTTACACACAGTTATCCACAGAAATCTTGGATAAGTGGATGAAAGTGGTTGGAGTCGCTGATATGTTACAAAAAATTGTGAATGCCACCCCATTTTTACAGGGTAAACGGGGTAGATATTGTGCCACTCCTGTGGATAATTTCGCCGCGGTGGATCTTTGAGCAGTTGAACTTGTTCACAATCCGGATCATGGATCTGACTCTTGGGTGAATATGGATCTAGATCCAGTTGTTTTGTCTCAAGCTTATAAAAAGTAATGATTTTTTATATTTAATGTCGCGTGGTGATACGGAGAGGCACTTTTCGCGTACAGTTAAAAAGTACTGTATATACCCGTTTGCTAACAGCTTTATGCACAGCCTGGGTGGGCAACTTGGGGGCGCGGATCCTGGGATTTGTTTATAAGTATGTTTGAAATCGAAAGTTATTCATGAAACAGGGGATTCACTCCTTGTTTGCTGCCACGGAGTGAATGTGGAACAATCTCCTTATAGATTCAGCCTTTATAAGGTGATCACGTGATTGATGGCGACGGATTTCGTCCCAATGTCGGTATCGTGATCTGTAACCGTGAAGGACAAGTGTTGTGGGCTAAACGCTATGGGCAGCACTCCTGGCAGTTTCCGCAGGGGGGGGTTGATGATGGTGAAACGCCAGAGCAGGCCATGTATCGAGAGCTGTATGAGGAGATTGGCCTCAAGCCCGAAGATGTGACCATCATGGCCACCAGTCGTAACTGGCTAAAGTACCGTTTACCCAAACGTCTTGTCCGCTGGGACAGTTCACCGGTCTGTATTGGCCAAAAACAAAAATGGTTCCTGTTACAGCTGAATTCGGGCAAGGAGTCGCGGATCCAGTTCGGCTGTCATGGCCATCCCGAATTTGACGACTGGCGTTGGGTCAGCTTTTGGTACCCGGTGCGGCAGGTCGTCTCGTTCAAGCGGGAGGTTTATCGCCGGGTCATGAAAGAGTTTGCCCCGCTGGCGATGCCAGTGCCGGCAGTGCAGGTCAACAAGAAGGATGGGCGACGCAATCGCGCCCGTTAAGGAGCACAGATTAGTTGTTAACGGAACTGAGACGTATCGTCGAGAGCATGGCCGAGGCCAATACCCTCGAGCAGGCCTTGCAAGCATTGGTGAGCCAGACCCGGCACGCCATGGCAGTGGACTGCTGCTCCGTCTATGTCTCGGAACCCGAGGTGCGCCGCTATCGCTTGGCGGCTACCGACGGCTTGGCCCCGTCCGCAGTCGGCAAGGTGACCCTGCCCTACGAGCAGGGCATCGTCGGTCTGGTGGGTCAGCGGGAAGAGCTGATCAACCTGGCTGATGCCCCCGCGCATCCCAGTTTCAAATTCCTGCCCGATGTGGCCGAAGAGGCGTTCCGCTCCTTCCTCGGCGCCCCCATCATGCATCAGCGTCAGGTGGTCGGCATTCTGGTGGTGCAGCAGAAGGAGAGCCGCCGCTTCGATGAGGGGGAAGAATCCTTCATGGTCACCCTGGCGGCCCAGCTGGCGGCGCGGATCGCCCAGGCGCAGGCCAAGGGGTGGTTGCAGAAGACCGACTGGAGCAAGCCGCTGCGCGGTATTGCCGGTGCCAGCGGTATCGCCATGGCCAAAGCCTGGGTGTGGCGGCCCCGCAAGGCGCTCTCGTCCATTACCCCGCGCAAGGATGAAGACCATGCCAGCCAGCTGGCGCGGCTGGAGCTGGCCGTGGAGGAGGTTCGTCACGATCTGGAGAGTCTGGCGCTGCGTTTTCGCGAGAGCTACAGCCAGGATTCGGTGGCGATCTTCGATATCTACCTCCATCTGCTGAACGATCCCGGCTATATCAAGCCCATTCGCAACAAGGTGAGCAAGGAGCACTGGACTGCGGTATCTGCGGTCAAGCTGATCAGCGATCGCTTGATCGAGCAGTTCAAGGGGATGAAAGATCCCTACTTGCAGGAGCGCTCCACCGACGTGAAGGATATCGCCCAGCGCCTCATCAGTCGCCTGGTGCAGAATGAACCGGAACATATCTCCATCGGCGAGCCGGTGGTGCTGGTTGCCGACGAGGTGACTGCTACCATTCTGGCGGAAGTGCCCCGCGAGTATCTGACCGGCGTGGTCTCGCTCAAGGGGGGAACCAACTCCCACGCGGCCATTCTGGCCCGCGCCATGGGGGTCGCCGCCATCATGGGGGTCGATCTGCCCCTTGGTGACATCGGTGGTCGCATGCTGGTGGTCGATGGCTACAGCGGCGATCTCTTCATCGAGCCCAATCAGGTGATACTGACCGAGTATCGTCAGCTGCTGAGCGAAGAGCGGGCCCTCGATACCCTGGTGCGCAGCGTCGATAACCTGCCATCCGAGACGGCCGACGGCACCAAGGTCTCCCTGCTGCTCAACGCCGGTCTTAGCGCCGATACCGAGATCTCCCTCAACCAGCTGGCGGACGGGGTCGGGCTCTATCGCACCGAGATCCCCTTTATGCTGCAGGAGAGCTTCCCCTCAGAGTGGGAGCAGACTGCCCGTTATCGCGGCATTCTGGAGACCTACCGCAACCGGCCGGTCTGCATGCGGACGCTGGATGTGGGCGGCGACAAGCCGTTGCCCTATTTCCCCATCGTCGAGGAAAACCCCTTCCTTGGCTGGCGGGGGATCCGGATCACCTTGGATCACCCCGAACTGTTTCTGGTGCAGCTCAAGGCGATGCTGCGGGCCAGTGAAGGGCTGGACAATCTGGCCATCATGCTGCCGATGATCAGCAGCGTCAGCGAAATCAAGGCCTCCCGTCGTCTGCTGGATCAGGCGTGGCGAGAGGTGTCGGAAGAGGCGGCAAGCCGCGATGCGGTGATCCGCTACCCCAGCCTTGGGGTGATGATCGAGGTGCCCTCAGCCCTCTTTATCTTGCCGGAGATGGCGCCGCTCATCGATTTCTGGTCGGTGGGCAGTAACGACCTGACCCAGTACCTGCTGGCGGTAGATCGCAACAATTCCCGGGTTGCCAACATCTACGATGCCTTCCATCCTGCGGTGATCCGCGCCCTGCAACAGCTGGTTGATGCTTCCCACCGTTACCAGAAGCCGGTGTCGGTGTGTGGCGAGCTGGCCGGTGATCCGGTCGGTGTATTGCTGCTGCTTGCCATGGGCTATCGCCGCTTCAGTATGAACACCCACAACATCGCCCGGATCAAGTACGTGCTGCGTCAATCCACCCTCAGCGAGTTGACCGAACTGATGGCCGATGGCCTCAAACATGACAACCCCCACGTACTGCGCGGCCTGTTTGCCCGTTATCTGGAGGAGCACGGTTTGGGCGGTTTGCTGCGAGCCGGTCATAAATCGAAACAGAGTGATTGATAATCATGCCTTGTCCCTGCTGACGAATGATCGGAAAATGCGGCTTTTATTTTGACTGGGGCCGCATATGCAGCACGATGGATATTGGGTTTTCTCGCAGATTGATCCCGTAGCATTCAGTTTGGGACCACTATCGGTACGCTGGTATGGTCTCATGTACCTGTTCGGTTTCGCTTTTGCCATGTGGCTGGCTGGCCGTCGCGCCGATGCACCGAACAGCGGCTGGACCCGCAACGAGGTGTCGGATCTACTGTTCTACGGTTTCCTCGGGGTGATCCTCGGTGGCCGTGTCGGTTACGTGCTGTTCTACAACTTCGATCTCTTCCTCGCGGATCCCACCTATCTGTTCAAGATCTGGACCGGCGGTATGTCGTTCCACGGTGGTCTGATCGGGGTGATCACCGCGATGATCTGGTTTGCCCACAAGACCAAGCGCCACTTCTTCACCGTGGCCGACTTTGTGGCACCGCTCATTCCGTTCGGTCTCGGCGTTGGCCGGATCGGCAACTTCCTCAACGGCGAGCTGTGGGGCCGGGTCACCGATGTGCCCTGGGCCATCATCTTCCCGGAGGCCGGCCCCGAGCCGCGTCATCCCTCCCAGCTTTACCAGTTCGCACTGGAAGGGGTGGTGCTGTTCATCATCCTCAACCTGTTCTGGCGCAAGAACCCACCGCGCGGCGCCATCTCCGGCATGTTCCTGCTGTTCTACGGCCTGTTCCGCTTCCTGGTGGAGTTTGTGCGCCAGCCGGACAGCCAGCTCGGTCTCTACTTCCAGGAGATCAGCATGGGCCAGATCCTCTCCACCCCGATGATTATCGCCGGTGCCCTGATGATTTGGGCCGCCTACAAGCGTCCACAGTTGTTCGGTAATGCCGTGAAGGAGGCGAAATAATGCGAGCTTATCTCGACCTGATGCAGAAAATCCTCGATGAGGGCACCGTCAAGTCAGACCGTACCGGCACCGGAACTGTCTCCCTGTTCGGCCATCAGATGCGCTTCAATCTGGCGGAAGGTTTCCCGCTGGTGACCACCAAGAAGTGCCACCTGCGTTCCATCATTCACGAGCTGCTCTGGTTCCTCAATGGCGATACCAATACCGCCTATCTGAAGGACAACGGCGTCAGCATCTGGGATGAATGGGCCGACGAGAATGGCGATCTGGGGCCGGTTTACGGCGCGCAGTGGCGCTCCTGGCCTGCCGCTGACGGGTCTGTCATCGACCAGATCCAGAAGGCGGTGGATGACATCAAGCACAACCCTGATTCGCGCCGCATCATCGTCTCCGCCTGGAACGTGGGCGAACTGGACAAGATGGCGCTGGCTCCCTGCCACGCCTTCTTCCAGTTCTATGTGGCGGACGGCAAGCTCTCCTGCCAGCTCTACCAGCGCAGCTGTGATGTATTTCTTTTAGACAACACAGCAAATTCTGCACAATACGAACTAGCAGCATAGTAAAGAGTCAATACAAAGACATTTTATTGTCAACATTTGCTGTTTGCACAATGCAGGTCTAGACTGCTCCTAGCGATGTTAGGAGCAGAGTCATGCATGTGGTCATACAGAAGAATGAACCGATAGTTAGCTCTCAGATCGACTCAATAGAGATTGAGGCTGGTCAGAAGGCTGATGGCGTTTTGTTCTTGGATAAGCAGTTCAAAGTGGTTGAGTATCCAAGTGAGTGGTTGTCTCACGAAGCCAATCACCGCCGCATCTCCGAGCAAACCGTTGTTACGTACTCCCGTAACATGAGGTACTTTCTTGAGTACATTGATGACCGCATGAGTGATGGGTGGTCGTTAGATGAAAAGTTACTCAATGTTCATCTCTCATTACTTGAAAGCTGGGTTCGTTACCAAATTGATGATCTTAAATTGGAGGCATCGACAGTCACCAATCGAGAGATGACGATTAGGGCGTTTTATGACTACTTCACAGACAAGACGCGTCATAAGAATCCTATAGAAAACAACCCCTTCCCCAGTGACCCCATCACTAGCAAGCCCAACAACAAGCAAGTCCAGGCCGTATCTGTACGTGATGTACAGAACCTCATGTTCTGTACGCCATACGAGCGTGAACGCACCCTCCTGCAATTCCTTCTGGATTCTGGTGTCCGGATCAGTGAACTCCCTCGCGTGACGTATGGCGATGTACAAGAGGCCCAGAACTTTGTGAGTGGCTCTTACATCACTGACGGCATTGACAAACCTGCTGTAGAAGCAGGCTATGCAGCATTACTCATACATGGCTCGAAGGGTCGGCAGGACTCTGTTAAGGAGCGTCACACAGTCATCACCAAACCAACACTTGATCGCCTGAAAGCCTATCACTCAAGCCCATTATACAAGCGATACCAGCGTCTATACGCAGATCAAAATACTGCTCCAATTTTCTTTAACACGGAAGGTCGCCCATTTACTAAGGCGTCCATCGCCGCTCTCATTACTCGCATATCTAAACGTGCAGAAAAAAATGGAACATTATCCAAAAAGGCCCATGCGCATCTTTTCCGTCATAGCTTTGCCTATCTGACGCTACAAGATACTGGTCGTGGTCATGACTTCTTAGATCGGCTTGTATTCGTCCAGAAATCTCTAGGTCATACATCTATTAAAACCACAGAGCGTTATACCAATATCCCACATGATATTTATGACTCAATTGTTAACAAGGATGGGGAGATACAATCTCGCATTGAAAAAATGCAATTACTTGTAGATTCGACAAAAACTCGTATCAAATTGGTAGATAAAAAATGAGTTGCTTAGCTGAGACCGCTTTGGCAAAAGCCATGAACTGCAACAAGCACTTGGGGAAATTGCAGCTTACCATCATCATGGCAATTTTCGATCCCGAGTTTTTATTGAACATCCCTTTTGTAAATAAAAAAGATGGTGTTGTAAGTCTGTCATGTGAGTTTTTATCAAAATTGACCAGTGTTGAAGTTAGCACTATAAAACAAATGCATGAAAATCGCCATTTCACGCAAGTATATGAGGCATTTGTCAATGCTGGTGTTATAAGGCCAAACTATGATGGCATTACTTGCAACAAAATTAGATTGTTGGAGCGAGCAAAACTATACATAAGAAAACATAAAGATGTGCTGGCTGAGATACCACTGGTGAATGGACGGATATCAGTTCGTGCGTTTGAATCATTGCCAATTTGTAAAACGTTAGGCATTAGTGGCTTTTCAACTTCAATACATAATCTTGGAGAAGATAATGTAGTTCGCGAAGAGTATGCCGAATTTTTTAAATGGTTGTATAAATTGATCGTTTCACATGGTCATTTCGATGAAAAATCATTCGTATCATATACAGATAAAGCCAAGCAAAGGAAAAAGTTTGTTGAGGGTGAAAGTGCTTGGGCTATTTTCAATGTTGCTAGAAAGTATGAAGGGTTTACAGATAGTATTGATTCGTTAAATCACATGGAGAACACTAGCCCGCTGATGGCTCTTTTTGCTTTGGCTTCTAAACGAGTAAAGGCTAAGTCCTCCATACAAAATTATTTGGCAACTTATTCTAGCTTTGTTAAGTATCTGGAAGCGAATAATATAAATCATACATCATCACTGGCTGAATGCGTCAATGATTATATATCCTTACGTTACAAATCGTATATTGAGGATATTTTACTTGGAAAGACGCTATCTCCTTCACAAGCAAACACATACATCAGCTGTTTAAACTTGACTTTGCAGCGGCTCGTAGCCTTTGAAGAGTTTAAAGGGCGGTCTTTCATATATGCATCTGGCTTTGATGTTGGCTCATTTTCAAATAAAGCAACGGCTTATACGCCATATACTCCAGAAGAACGTAATTTAATCCAAGTGAAATTGGATAGACAGATTGTAGAGTTAAAAAACTCTTGGCTTACACCATATGTGAAATCAGTTAAGTGTCATGATTTTATCAATGCTAGCGGAAAAAGGAGTATTATTGTCAGTGATAATATTACTTTAGAATCATTAAAAAGTTGGTTCGATCATGAGTGTGACTCAATACCATTTTATTTTGATGGATATAAAGATGCTCATAGTGATGATCCAAGAAGCATTTTTAAACGAGCTCTTACCAGCCTAAAAATGCGTAAGATTTTTAATGGGAACATTAGTGAATTATGGGATATATGGAATGTGCCTGGGCGTATAGTAACTGCGAAGGCGCTTATCCCTCTCTATCTTAAGCTGATCCAAGTCACAGGGATGAACCCATCATCAATTATAGACCTCGAAATTGATGATTTTGTGGTTTCACACGATGCAACAAACCGTCCGTGTCTTAGATATTGGAAAGAACGTAGTACGGGAGCGAAAGAATATCACCTTGATATATTCAATTGTGACATCACTTGGTTGTCCATGGGGCAAGCTAAAGTTGTAAAAGATATTTTTGAGACAATTATAGCAATAACTAAACACGTTAGAGTTAATGCTGGTGATGACGTTAAGAACAAACTTTTTATTTGTAACAGTACAGCTAGAAATAAATTCAATAATGCTGAGTGGCATGCACCTATAGTTCCAACAATGGGGCAAATGTGGAATTGTTTAAAGGATTTTTCCAATGATTTGATAAATGAAAATGGAGAGGAGGTAGAGGTCATCGCTACTCGCTTTCGTTCCTCATTTATTTCTGAGCTGATTGATAATGGTGTGCCCCTTCGTGAAATACAAATGATTATGGGTCATGCTAATATTGGTGTTACTCTCGCTTATTTAGACAGAATGGATTTTAATAAGCAGTCTCGGAGTAAAATTTATGCGGCACTTACCAAAATATATGAAAACAGCTACGAATTAAAAAACAGACCTAATGGTGATGATGTTAGCGTAAAAAATTTACAAGAAGTGATTTACAAAACCCCATTAGGTGGGTGCAAGAATATCTTTGACCCACCTGATTCCATTAAGTCCCTAAATAGCTACAAGAGTGGAAGCGCTTGTGCAAACTTCAATAAGTGCCTATCTTGTAATAATGTAATTATTACAAGATCTCATCTTCCTGATTTGTTCGCATTATATCGAGATTATACTCAGGTTGCTCGTAATACAAGGTTGATGCTGACGCCTCATGGAAGAGTCATTCAGGATAATATAGATATACTTGAATCTATATTAGGAGAGCGGTCTGAATTTCCAGCTAAAGAATTAGAGGTTGCTAAACGGCTATCATTGAATATTGAATCTACGATCTTGATCGATGGTGTATCTCTATGAATATTGAGCATGTTGATAATGTTTTTTTCAAAAGTAACTTGCAGCAACTACTTGCTCAAATATACACAGGCAATAAAAATGAAGTTAGTAAAAATGATGATATAAATATTCTCAATTTACTGGCGTTTCCTGTAACCTCAAAATCCATATTCAGAGATGATGTTTGGGACTACACAGCAGATGTTGAAATTGCCAAAACAATGGGGGGGAGTAGGCTAATAATTGACTTTTCAGCATATAATAACATCCCTAAATCCATAGTGGCAGAGCTCAAAATTGCTATAGTATATATTAGAATTATCCCTAAACGATCTCAAAATAGACGCGGTAAAAGTGGGCGAACACTCTCCATGCAATCGATAACACCAATGGTAAAGTCATGGTTAGATTTTATGGATCACTTTTATAATAAGGCAGGCGAAGAATACGGCAGTGCATTCTGTAGAGAGAAATTCTGCTCTTTAATTGATATTACCTATCAAGACTATAAAATGTTCAGTGTTGGCTATCAAAAAGCAGAGTCAACAGTCTACCACATTGAACAAGTTTTTGAGTGGTTTTCACATGATCGAATTGTAAATGCTCTTTACTCTCACATTCCATTCTTACCTAAAATCGAACATCTATCTATTACACAAATTGAGAAAAAAGAAGATGATAGGGAAAAGGTAATTCCTGACGAAATCTTTGATAGAGTTGTGACTATATCAAGCTGCTTGATCAGCGACTTTCTCCATAAGATGGGGTTGCCAATAAAAGATAAAATTGCTGAAAGCAAACTTGAGTTATTTAGAAATGACTTGCCACCATCAGTAATTGATATAAGTGATTCAGATATTGAGTATTATATTGGTGTGCGTCTTTACAAAAAAAATCCAGACATAGCGCTTGTTAGAAGCAAGCTCAATACAGAGCTGGTTGGTGATGTCAGGGCCGCAAATCTTCAGCGCCCAGAGCAGGGCACAGAAGACATATTTAATTACACTAAGCTTGTACATGATGCAGCAATTTACATTATTGCTCAGTTCACTGGTATGCGTCCAAGTGAATTCGTAGAGATTCGTGTAGATAAACCGCTTACAAGTTCCTTTGATATTCCATGTATTTGTTCTACCGTTCATAAACATCGTTCAACTTCACGAAGGCTGTTTGATGACCTTTGGGTTGCAATCCCTGCTGTAGAAGATGCAATGGCAGCTTTAGCTGTACTGACTAGAATTCGAAATAATCCGTTTGTTTATAGTAAAAGTGAAACACTTAAATTTAGTCAGGAACCAAAAACACTAAAGAAGGGTGTGTGCACAGTAATTAAAAGTTATTTTTCTGAAATACTCACTGACGATGAGTTAAAATCAATTGATTTCTTCCCATATATGATGCGCCACACTTTGGCATATCAAATGTATAAAGTAGAACTAGGTCTCCCATTCATTTCGCATCAACTAAAGCATTTCGGTAATCTTGTTCAGTCAGTCGGTGCCGCCTCTAATAAGGGCTTTTCTAGTGACACAATGTGTTATGGTGATATCGGAGATATGTTATCTGGTATTAAAGCAGAAAAAAACAACCTTCGGCACCAGGCAGAAGTGCATCTCGTAAAAGAAATGTATGACCCTAATGGTACATATGCGGGTGTGAATGCAGATGCTCATAAGAAACGACTAAGGAAGCTTTTTGAAGGCTATCAAGCTGCTGGCTATTCAAATGATGAGGTCTTTGAGGCGATGGCCCAACAGGGAATGGCAGTTATCAATGTAGGCACTGGTATGTGCTATGGCGGTCGTGTAGAAGAGTTTGATCAAAGCCTCCCATGCATTGGTAGCCTGCGCTGTAACCCTAATCGCTGTCATCAAGCTGTGATTACAAAAGCACATATCCCCAAGTGGCGTGAGGTTTATGAGCAGAATATGAAAGTAGTGAGTCTTGGTGAATCAGAGACGAATTATCGCCAGGCTGTGGAAGCAGCTAATGAAGCTAAAGGTGTTCTGGAATATCTCGGGGTGTTTAAATGACCGCCTATGATGAGAGGAATACTAAAGAGTTTAATGATGTAACTGAGAGCATCAATGAAGCGTTAATCAAGATGCAGAACGATCGCTCTATAAAGTGTTCAATATCATCCCTTGCAAACCTTGCATCAGTTCACAGAAACACCATCCGTAATCGAGTCTGGCCTCTAGAGCGAGTGGCTGCAATCAAAGCTGCCAGGAAGGCTGAGCTTGAGGAAAAAAGAAACAATGTCATAGAGGTTGACCCAACGGTTGAACTCAAGGAAAATATTAGCAAGTGTTTAAAAGAAATTCAGTATTGGTATGGTAAATCTAACGATTTTAAGTCGTTATATGAGTCTATGACTGTTCAGTTTGTTACCATGTCGAAATCAAGGGATTTCTATATGGTTCAAGCTGATAAGTTGCAAGTTGAGCTAGAAAAAGCCAATGCTGAAATTGCAAGAATTACAGACTTATTAAATATGGTGAATGAAAAATGAAAGCATACTTGGAGCTTTTGCAAGATATTATGGATAGCGGTACGGTTAAAGGTGACCGGACTGGCACCGGTGTAAAATCGGTATTTGGGCGTCAAATTCGACATAACCTCGCTGATGGTTTCCCTCTACTGACAACCAAAAAGCTCCATTTTAAGAGTATTGCCAATGAGTTAATTTGGTTCTTAAGTGGCGACACCAATACTCATTGGCTAAATGAGAATGGCGTAAAAATTTGGGATGAATGGGCAACGGAAACAGGTGATCTGGGGCCAATTTATGGAAATCAGTGGACTGCTTGGCCGACTAAAGATGGTGGTGCAATTAACCAAATCGATTATGTTGTTAATGCCCTCAAAAACAATCCAAATAGCAGGCGAATCCTATTCCATGGCTGGAATGTTGAGTATCTGCCTGACGAGTCAGTAAGCCCGCAAGATAACGTGCGTAATGGTAAAATGGCTTTACCTCCTTGCCACCTGCTATATCAATTCTATGTGGCAGATGGAAAATTATCAGCGCAATTGTTTTTACGCAGCAGCGACATATTTTTGGGCTATGCCTATAACCAAAGCAGCCTCGCTTTATTAACACATATGCTGGCACAGCAGTGTGATCTTACACCACATGAAATAATTATCTCTTTCGGTGATGTTCATGCTTACTCGAATCATTTTGAGCAGATTCAAGAACAGCTATCTCGTGAGCCTAGAAAGTTGCCGGAGCTGAAGATTCTGCGTAAACCAGATTCAATATACGACTATAAGTTTGAGGATTTTGAGATCGTTGGGTATGACCCACATCCTCATATTAAGGCACCTGTAGCAATTTAACCGAGCTTCTTTACCAATACTGATTAAAGGACAGCCTGTAACATGCAGGCTGTCTTTTTATGCTTTTCAGTAGAGCGCCAAGTAACGTGAGTAAGTTTATATGTACAGATCTAGTTATCACCTGACACCGACCTAAAATCGGTGTCTTGTTTACGCCACTTTCGTGCGTACTGCCATTGGAACCAATTTCAAGCCGTCTCCAACATGCTGTAACGGCCTGCTCTTCCACCATCCTCCCATGTTGTAAGCCAACTCCTACGCATCCTCTAAAGCCCAATGGTAATCCCCCCGAAAAACTGAGGTGCTCATAAGTAGAATTT
>NZ_JRJY01000016.1:0-268 GCF_000801015.1 Aeromonas sp. ZOR0001
CCTCAACTGCCTCAACTGCCTCAACTGCCTCAACTGCCTCAACTCATCGTTTAACTTCTTCTATTCTATATAGGAGGTAAGCGTTGTTCCTGAACCTGGCGAAATGGTGAATTGCCTATTCATTTCATTCGAGCATCGTGAGCCAGCTCGATATCGCCCACCAGTGTCGCGCAGGGGTCTACATACACCCGTTTGCCCAGTTGCGGGCGTTTTCCCTTATAGGATCTCAGTCGCAAGTCCATCTTGGCCTCCTTGTTTTCGGCCATTC
>NZ_JRJY01000050.1:0-14794 GCF_000801015.1 Aeromonas sp. ZOR0001
CTCTACTTTTGAGTGCTCCAAAAAATGGGGGGATTACCCCTCCAGTTGCCAATCCGGCTCGCTCGGCAACGCTCGACTCGACTGCAACTGGCCATTCTCCAGCCAGAGGCTGAAACCATCCGCCCTTACGCTGGCACCTGACCGTAACCGGTCGATGGAGAAGGGCGATAACCCCCATTGTTCCCTCATGATCTGCTCTGTGAAGGCATCGGGATCTGGCCGCGTACAGTTATTGTCAGAGCTCCAGGGTGCCGGGCTGTCGCCCGTCTTAACCCCAACCCCCCTCGCTGCAGCCTCGGCGGCTTTCCTGGCTTCATGGGTGCCGGCAGGCATAATTTCCCACCCTTGCTGGCGTGTCTTGATGCCAAGGCGAGCGGAGGTAATGCCCATCAGGCGTTTGATGTCTTCGCCGTAGCTGTTGGCTTGCTCCTCAATGAGGTGGGCCAGCTTGATCGGGTGTTCGGCACGGGTCGCCAGTGCACCGCCCATGGCGTGCAGGTAACAGCGAAAGATGCCGTTATCTGCGGCAAAGCGAGCCGCCTCAAAGCGCGGGTCTTGCAGCACTGGCTTGGGTGGGCCCACCAGATCGGCATTCTTCTTGGCGTTGCTGATGCGGCGCAGCTCGCGCCATACCCCGACCGGGGCGCCGCCGATCTGCTGGAAGGTGCGAATGCCCCACCAACTGGCCCAGGCCACGGCATGCAGGGCACCTTCATCGGCAGCGGTGCCAGCCTCTTCGTCATCGTCCAGGTAGGCGCCGTCGATGTTCTTGGCAATGTATTTGGCGAGATAGCCGGCTGCATCCCCCTTGGCCGGGTCTATCTCTTTCCAGTCAAAGCGAGGAGTAAAGTCGGTAAAGGGTGGGGCGTCTTTGATATCCCGCACCAGCTCTTCGTGGTCATCGGTCAGGGCATAGCGTTGCAGGATGCCGATCACCCGGTTGCGATCTTCCGGGCGCATAAATAGCAGCAGGTGCCAGTGCGGGGTACCGTCGTGGTGAGCCTCGCACACGCGAAATCCATAAACGGGGGCGTTCCACCGTTTGAGGGCGGCCACTTGATATTTCATCAGAAGATGACATACGCCCACTTTGCACCGGATTATCTCAATGACGCTGTCCGCTTTAACCCGTTGGAAAACCATCTTAAACCAGCTTGATCTTCCTCGAGAATGGGCTGAAAAAAGTGTCCACATTTTGCCAATTTTGGTGTCTTTTCACGTCCCCAAGCGCCCCCTTGTGCGGCGCTTAGCTCCTTGGTTTTAATGTAAATTATTGAAATTAAATAAATAAAAAATGGCAGCCGAGGCTGCCATTTTTATTGATGTCTTATGTCGTTCTGGTTCAGGAGGTCTTGCGATCCTGATCCGGCTCGAACTGATGGCCAGATTTCTCCAGTTCCAGGTTTTCTTCGGAGCGCTTGCCCACCCAGTAATCGGCGTTCTTGATGCCGAGCTTCTCCGGGTGGAATACGGGGTCAATACCTTGTGCCTGCTGCGCTTCATAATCCTTCAGACAGGTGAAGGCGGTCTTTTGCAGCAGCAGAATGGCGATGATGTTGAGCCATGCCATCAGGCCAACTCCGATATCACCCATGCCCCAAGCCAGATCTGCAGTCTTGACGGTGCCGTAGACAGTGGCAGCCATCAGCGCAATCTTCAGCAAGAAGGTGAGCCAAGGGCGATTTATCTTGCGGTTGATGTAGGCGATGTTGGTTTCGGCGATGTAGTAGTAGGCAACGATAGTGGTGAACGCGAAGAAGAACAGCGCGATGGCCACGAAAATGCTGCCAAAGCCCGGCATCATGCTCTCCATGGCGGTCTGCACATAGCCCGGGCCTGCTGCGATACCGGCAATACCTGTGTAGATGGCGGCGCCGTCCGGCCCTTGTACGTTATAGAGACCGGTGATCAGCAGCATAAAGCCGGTGGCGGAGCAGACGAACAGGGTGTCGATATAGACGGAGAACGCCTGCACCAAACCCTGCTTGGCCGGGTGACTCACTGCCGCAGCAGAGGAGGCGTGCGGCCCGGTACCCTGACCCGCTTCGTTGGAGTAGACCCCGCGTTTTACCCCCCACATGATGGCCAGACCCAAAATGGCACCGAAACCGGCATCCAGACCGAAGGCGCTCTTCCAGATCAGCAGGATCACGCCCGGCAGTTGGCCGATATTGAGGGCGATGATGACGCAAGCCACGATGATGTAGCCCAGCGCCATAAAGGGCACCACGGTACTGGCGAAGCTGGCGATACGCTTGACGCCGCCGAAGATAATAAAGCCGAGCAGCAGCGCCAGACCGGCGGCGGTGACGTTCGGATCAATATTAAAGGCGGTCTGCAGGCTGGAGCCGATGGAGTTGGCCTGCACGCCCGGCAGCAGCACGCCGCAGGCGAAGACGGTAGCGATGGCGAAGGTCCAGGCGTACCACTTCATGCCAAGTCCTTTCTCGATATAGAAGGCCGGGCCGCCGCGGTATTCACCGTTGATCTTCTCTTTGTAAACCTGACCCAGGGTGGATTCCACGAAAGCGGAGCTGGCGCCGAGAAAGGCGACCATCCACATCCAGAACAGGGCGCCCGGACCACCGAAGGTGATGGCGGTGGCCACACCGGCGATGTTACCGGTACCCACGCGACCGGCCAGGGTCATGGCCAGCGCCTGGAAGGAGGAGACACCGGCATCGGTGCTCTTGCCATCAAACATCAGGCGCACCATCTCTTTGATATGACGCAGTTGCAAAAAACGGGTACGCAGGGAGAAGTAAAGACCGACCCCCAGACACAGGTAGATGAGCGCAGGGCTCCAGATTACACCATTGATGGCATTGACGATTTCATTCATGTACAACAACTCCTTTGTTGTGTTTGTGGCGCTGTCTTGGCGAGATCTTGGCCTCGCTCTCTGTCACTGTTTTCGGCCCTGTTTGTTAACAATCCAGTTAACAAATGAGCGCTAGGTTGAGGGGTTAAGCAGAGCGCAAACACGCGCCATGCATGGCTTGTAACATATCGAGTTGTATCGGTGCTTCCCAGCGAAAAATGTTGCCTTGTTGCAAATTTGTGAATTGACAAGGGTGGGGGGATAATGGCAGGCAGCGTTTTCTATGAGTAAAGATGAGATCCTCCTTGTTGATCTGCGCCAGACAATGTGACGGGCGTAACACAATGGAAAGCAAACATGAGGCCAACAATGAAAAATGACCCTGACACTTTGACGATCCGTCCCCCTGAGGCCGACGACGGGAGCGCTATCGCCCACCTGTTCACCCAATTGGGGTATCCTGCCGAAGGCGCTGACGTGACGGCACGCCTGTTGGCGCCGGATCCCGCGAGCGTTGTGCTGCTCGCCTCTCAGGGCGACAAGGTGGTCGGCGTGCTGGTGTGGCACAAGCTGGCACCGCTGCATGTTGCACCAGCTTGGGGCCTGATCTCGGCGCTGGTTGTCGATGAAGGGGCAAGAGGGGCGGGAGTGGGCGCAGCCCTGCTCAAGGGCGCCGAAGCGATGGCGCGGGCCGCAGGTTGCGCCCAGCTGGAGCTCTCCAGCAGTCTCAAGCGCGAGGCAGCCCACCGTTTTTATCTGGCGCAGGATTATCTGGAGCGGCCGAAACGGTTCGTCAAACTGCTGTGACCTGTTGTTTGCATCAAAAGAAGGAGTAGGCGTGCTGGGATGGTTCAAATGGCTGGGTGGTCGCCCGCAAACGCCCATGAGTGAGGATGAGTTGGCGCTGTGGCGTCAGGCGCTGGCGGCTGTGCCCATCTTGCAAGGGCTCAGCGACACCGAGCAGACGACGCTTATCGGGTTGGGGCAACAGCTGCTCAAGCGCAAGACCCTGACCCTGATCGGGGTAGATCTCAGCTCCCGCCAACAGGCGGTGCTGGCGCTGCAGGCGGCGTTGCCCATTCTTCATCTCGGCCTTGACTGGTATCGCGGCTTTCACGAAATCATCATCATTCCCGAGCCCGTCACTCGGCGTCAGGAGGTACAGGATGAGTTCGGCCTGGTGAGCGAGTTTGAAGAGGAGAACGCCGGCGAATCCTGGCCGCAAGGGCCGCTGGTGCTGGCCTGGAGCGAACTGCAGCAGGATGGTGACTGGGACGGCTTTAATCTGGTGATCCACGAGTTGGCCCACAAGCTCGATATGTTGGGCGGTGAGGTGGACGGCGCGCCGCCGTTGCCTGGGCCGATGAGCAGCCAGCAGTGGCAACAGGCCTTTCAGACCGCCTTCGATGCGCTGTGCCAGCAGCTCGACCGGGACGAAGTGACCGATATCGATCCCTATGCTGCTGAACATCCCGCCGAATTTTTTGCCGTCAGCTGCGAGTGTTTCTTTACCGATCCGCTGCGGCTGCAGCAGGTTTATCCCGCTGTATACCGGCAACTGAGCCAGTTCTTTAGCCAGGATCCCGCGCAGCGTTTTCCCGCGACCCGCTTGCTGGCGGGGGAGGTGGACGCCAAGTCACTGAGCTGATAACCGATCTGTTGAACGGTTATTCGAGATAGCAAAAAGGCACCCGAGGGTGCCTTTTTCACAATCTGAGTGGCTTGCCTATCAGGCAGCGGCTTTCAGCTGTACTGCGGCGGCTTTCTTGTGATCGCCGATCGGCATTACGGTGCGGCCGAACTGCTCGTTGATCACGGTGGCCATGGCCAGGTAGATGGCGCTGGCGCCACAGATGATGCCTTCGAAACCGGCGATGGTACCGATCAGGGTGCTGCCGGTGAAGTCACGGGCGGCCAGCAGGAAGAACAGCACGGTCAGGGAGGCGAACACGAACTGCTTGGCGCGCGGGTAGTTGATGGTGCCAACCAGCATGAACAGGGTGAACATGCCCCACATCAGCAGATACCAACCCATGTAGGCGTGCGGAGTGGCTTCGGCCAGACCCATGGTCGGCATGATCAGCAGGAACACCAGGCTCAGCCAGAACAGGCCGTAGGAGGTGAACGCGGTCACACCGAAGGTGTTGCCACGCTTGTACTCCATGATGCCAGCGATGATCTGGGCGATGCCGCCGTAGCACAGGCCCATGGCCAGGATCATGGCGCTGATGGGGAAGAAACCTGCGTTATGGATGTTCAGCAGGATGGTGGTCATACCGAAACCCATCAGACCCAGAGGGGCAGGGTTGGCCAATTTTTCGCTCACGTGGCGTTCTCCAAAAATAGAGTGGGGGGTTAACAAAAGACGCGCGATTTTAGGCAGGCTGCGGCGTGCCCGCAAGGGGGCAAGGGGGATAAATCGTAAAAAAACTACGTGATTATTTGCATCAGAGGCCAAATGCTCACCAAGGCAGGCTGTTTGGTGAGCAAAAGGTGTCAAAATAGTTGAGGGGTTGTATTTTTATTACGCTTTTTACGAAGTGCGGCGGCGTCACTGATCCAGTGTCAGGATCACTTTGGCTTCCTTGTCCTCTTCCTTGACCTGGCTGTCGAGCACGAACAGCCGCTCCGGGGCGATCCCCTGGCTGTCGACCAGAAACTCCTTGGTATTTTGCGCCCGGCGCATGGCGAGATTGCGCAGGGATTTGGCGGTGATGAGCTGCTGATCCCGCAGCAGGATCACCGCCTGGGCCCGCAGTGCCGCGCTCTCTTCATCCAGATGGAGGCGGTCCGCCAGATCATCCAGATCTTCGCCAAAGCGCTCTTCATAGGCCTGGGCCAGCGCCTCTTGCAGGGCTGAGTCCTGTTCCAGCAGGTCGAGATCCGCCTGATTGCCGGTGAGCTTGGCCAGTACCCGCTCCAGCTTTTGCCGTTGCAGGATGGGGCGCTCCTCGTTGAAGTTGACCTTGCCGCGAATGTTCATGCTGAGCTTGGGTCTATCCTTAAGGGCCTGCGCCAGCTTGACCAGTTTCTCCTGCTGGGTGGGGGTGAGATCGGGATCCCCCGGCAGGAAGGGAAGTTCGTCGAGATCTTCGGTGCCATCGGCCAGCGAGGCGAGCAGGGAGAAGGGGGAGGTGATCGCCTTGCTCAGGGTGTTGCCCAGCACATCCCAGAAGATATTGCCGATGCTGAAGTCCGGTTGATCGAGATCGCCCTTCACCTTGAGGTTCATCTGTATCACCCCGTTGGCATCGCTTAGCAGGGCGATGGCTAGCCCCAGCGGCAGATCCTTGGCCTGATCGCTCTTGATCTTCTCACCCAGTTGCAGCTTCTTGATAGTGATGTCGTTATCCCCCTCCAGCCGATTGCCCTCCAGCTTGTAGTGCAGCTTCATGGAGAGCTGCCCCTTGTCGATGGCATAACCGGCATAGGTGCCCGAATAGGGGGTGAAGGTGGTGAGCTCCAGATTGTGGAAAGCGACCGCGATGTCGAGGATCGGGTTGGCCACCAGCAGGTTGGTACCGCCGCGAATGGTCACTGGCGCATAGCGATCCACCTTGCCGTTGAAGGCGAGATCGGAGCGTTGCCCCGGAATATTGCTGATATGGCGACTTTGGCCGCCCAGCGAGGCGATATCGGCCACAAAATCTTGGCTCAGGCTGCGATCGGCAAAGCGCAGGTTGCCCTGCTCGGTGCGCAGCTGGTCGATGGTGAAACGAAAGTCGGGAGCCTTGCTGCCTGCCTTTGCTTCAGTACTTTTTGCTGCCGCTGGTTGCGGCAACAGCAGCTGTTGCAGGTTGGTGGTGCCATCTTCGTTGATCTCGATGCGGGCGAAGGGCTTGTTCAGAGCAATGTCCTTGATCCGCATCTGCTGGCTGATGCCGTCGTACGTCAGACCGGTGAGAGCCAGGGTGTTGAACTCCAGCAGCCGCTGATTGTCTGCCCGATCGACTACTTTGAGCCCGTTGATATCGAGCCCCCCTTGCAGGGTCAGCTTGCTCAGATCTCCCTGGGCGGTGGTGGCGAGATCAAGTCTGGTCTTGCTGCTCAGCAGCCCGTTTTGCACCTTGATGCGTACCAGATCGGCCAGATAGGGCTGTGCCAGCGTGAGGGGTAGCCCCTGCTGGTTGATGTCGCCGCTTAAGGTGAAAGGAGTCAGGGTCAGTTGGCCATCAAAGGCGAGGGGGCTGCTCTGGTTGAACTGGGTGGCCAGAGTCAGTTTGCTCGGTTGCTCCCCCTTGCTGCCCAGTGGCCCCAGCGCCAGCTTGAGGCCGGAGAGCTGGTGTGCCTGCGGTTTGCCGCTGCTCGATTCGGTGAGGGTGAGATCGCCCTTGTCGATAAGGATCTGCTTGATCTGCCACTGCCAGGGTTTGTCTGGCACCTGTTTCTTGCCGTTATCGGCTGTCTTTGCTTGTTGTGCCGATTTTGGCGCCGCATTGCTGGCCACCTCGTTTGCGGTGTTGGCTTCTTTGACGGGCTTGGCGGGGGCCTGTTCAATCAGCAAGTCAGCCAGATCCAGCTCCTGCTGTGGGTTGAGGGTGGCCCTGAGCAGGGGCTGTTGCAGGGTCACCTTGCCGATCTGGAGCGACTGTTTCTGGCCATCGACTGCCAGCTCGCTAAGGGCCAACTGGCCGAAGCGGGCAAATTCGTCGCCCTGGTGTTTTTTAAGCTGCCAGTTGTCCAGCGTCAGCTTGCCTTTGGACAATTGCCACAGCACCCCTTGCTTGCCCTCTTTAAGCTGGTACTCCACCTCTGCATTGGCGTGGCCCTTGGCCAGATCCAGCTTGAGGTAGGGGGCCCAGAGCGGGGCGAAGGGTTTCAGGTCGACCTGTTTGAGGCTCGCTTTACCCTGACCCATGCCGCTCATCACATCGAGTTTGCCGTGGGCTGCGAGGCTGCTTTTGCCGTTGATGGCGGCGTTCAGCTGATAGGCGGTCGGGTGATTTTCCTCGGTGCGCAGGTTATCGAGCTTGAGGGTCACTTTCTCCAGATTGAGAGGCGGCAACCAGCCGGGTTCGCTCTCCTTGCGTTGATCCTGATAGCGCACATTCCCGTCAGTGACATTGACACTTGCAATATCGACCAGCAGCGGGGCGCTGGCTGTTTCGGGCTCGGGGGAGGGCGCAGGGGCGAGCAGGGTGGCAAGCGCATCGGTCAGGTTGAGTCGAACATCTCCTTTTTTGTCTGCCAGCCGTTGCAGCAGCACCACGGGTTTGGTCAGGGTGACGGCGGAAAGCACGACCCCTTTCTGCTGCCAGCTGGCTTGCAGGTCGGGGGTGATAAAGAGCTGCTCAAAACCGATGATAGCCTGCTGTTTGGCATCGAGCAGGGCAGTCGCGCCGAGGGTGAGAGAAGGTTTGCGCAGCCCTACGTCAATCTCCCCCAGCGTCAGTTGCAGGCCGTAGTGCTCGGCCAGCCAGCCGGGCAGATAGCGCTGGAGCAGACGGGGTGTTTGCCACAGCAGCAGGCTGATCAGGATAAGAAGCAGCAGAAAAGCGTAGGCAAGGTAGCGCAGCAAGCGGAGCTTGGGGGACGCGGGCTCGGTGGTGTTCATTTGGTGCACTCCCATTTGGTTCCCGCCATGGTACAGAAAAGCTGGATAGTAATCATGGGGTTGCGTGCTGTTGTACGCCGTACTTTGTCCAAAGGCGATCCAGTTCACCCTTTTTTTGCAGCGCTGCCAGCCACTGTTCCAGCTGGGCAGGGGTAATGGGAGCCTCAGGGTGAAGGATGGCTCGGTGTTGATACTGTTGATCCCATTTTTGCGAGATCAGCAGCTGGTCGGCGGTGTCGGGGTGGGAAAGCAGATATTGGTTAAGGTAGGAAACGTTGAGAATGGCTACCTCACCACGCCCTTTGAGTAGCGCTTGCAAGGCACTGACGTTGTCCTTGACCAGGGTGATATTGAGCTTGCGCTGCAGGTAGACGGGATCGGCATTGAACTGGCCAACGCCGTAGTGGTAGCCGGTCACCCCGATAAGATGATGCCGAGAGGGGTCATCGAAAAAGCGCTGATCCCGACCCGTTTTGTTCAGGGCCACATAGACCTCGCCACCACCGAGGAAGGGGGCTGTCATTTTGAATTTATCGGTGTCCCAGCCCCACTTGGTGTCTTCAAACAGCATCAGCGAGAAACGGCCCAGATCGAGCGCCTTGTAACGGTTGGCGGCCGAGGTGGGAACAAACACGAATCTTACCTCTTGCTGGATCTCGTTTAGCTTGGCGATGAGGTCCAGCGTCAGCCCTTCATAGTGGGAATCGGAGATCTTGACCACAAAGGGGGCATAGGGGTATCCGCCAACCTTGATGAAGGGATGGCTCCAGCCAGAGAGGCTGAACAAGAGCAAAAACCAGCACCAATATCTCATGGGATCCCCAGGGCAATAGCTTGCTCCCAGATTCGGTTAATCTGCGCCAGTTTTCAAGCTGTTAAGGGAATTAACACAGCGCTGTTCGGCGGCTTCCAGCTCGGCCATCACCATCTGGATATCCTCCAGTTGTTGGCGCAGTGCGTCGCGCTTTTCATCGATCAGCTGGATCATGGAGTGGAGCTGGGTTTTGCTCGATTTGTCGGTGTCGTACATATCGAACAGCTCGCGGATCTCGGCCAGGCTAAACCCCAGCCGTTTGCCGCGCAGGGTCAATTTGAGCCGGATCTTGTCCCGGTGGCTGTAGATGCGGGTTTGCCCCTCCCGCAGCGGGGTGAGCAGCCCCTCATCCTCGTAGTAGCGGATGGTGCGCGGCGTGACATCGAATTCGTGGGCCAGCTCCGAGATGCTGTAGGTGATCTCCTTGCCGGGCAGGGAACGGGACATGGTCATGACTCCTGTTGCTGGGCGTGTTGCTGACAGAGGCGGGCACGCAGCCGTTCGGCATTGGCGTGCAAGGCCTGACCGACCCGCGAGCCGTTGGGGCGAGCGAGCTGCTCGCTCACCCACTGGCCGGTGGCCGCCAGTTTGTCGAGATCCACCCCGGTCGTCATGCCAAGGCCGTGTAGCAGGTAGACCACCTCTTCTGACGCCACATTGCCGGAGGCGCCCGGCGCATAGGGGCAGCCGCCAAGCCCCGCCACCGAGCAGTCGATGGTGCGAATGCCGCGCTCCAGCGCGGGTAGCAGGTTGGCCAACCCCTGGCCGTAGGTGTCGTGAAAATGGACCGCGAGTCGACCCGCCGGGATCTCGTGCAGTACCGCATCCAGCATGGGGGCCACGGTGCCCGGAGTGCCGACGCCTATGGTGTCCCCCAGCGAAATTTCGTGGCAACCGAGATCCAGCAGTTGCTCGGCCATGGCAGCGACCCGTTTCGGGCGGGTCGGGCCATCGAACGGGCAGGCGATGACGGTGGAGAGGTAGCCGCGCACCTTGATGCCGAGGCGGCGTGCCTCCTGCACCAGCGGGGCGAAGCGCACCAGCGACTCCTCCACGCTGATGCCGATATTGGCGCGGGTAAAACCGTCGGAGCAGGCGGTGAAGAGGCCAATCTCATCGGCGCGGGCGGCAATGGCTGCCTGCAAGCCTTGCAGATTGGGCACCAGAGCGCCGTAACGGGTTGAGCCCTTGCGCGGCAGTGCCTCGAACAGCGCAGCGGAGTCCGCCATCTGCGGCACTTTTTTGGCAGAGACAAAGGCACCCACCTCGATGCGTTGCAGGCCGCTGTCGGTAAGGCGCTGGATCAGCTCCAGCCGCTGTACCAGGGAGAGGGGCGCAGCTTCATTTTGCAGGCCATCTCGCGGCCCCATCTCCACCAGACTGACCCTGTCGTCACGGACGTCCTGTGATCGGTTCATGGGTGATCCTCCTGTGTGGCAATCTCTTCGGCAAAGCGCACCAGCACGGTTCCCTGGCTTACCTGCTCGCCCTGTTTGCACTGCAGGGCTTCAATTACCCCGTCCCGCTCTGCACGCAACTGGTGTTCCATCTTCATCGCCTCCAGCACCAGCAGGGGTTGCCCCTTGCTGACTGTTTGCCCCTGCTCGATCAGCACGGCTACCACTATGCCGTGCATGGGGGCGATGGCGCCCTGCACCTTCTCGTTTGTCTGATCATGATGGTGGCTGTGCTGCCGATCATCGGCCGCGAAACGGATGCGCTGCCCCGCCAGGGTCATGATGAAGGTTGCCTCCGAGCCTGCGACCGTCTGAATGGGGATCTGTTGCCAGCAGCCACCCTGCTGCAGCCGGATATAATCGTCACCTCTCTGGTAGCAATGGGTCTCCCCTTGCCACTCAAACTGGCCGCCATGATCGTGAAGGGTCAATACCCGGTGCTCATCACCGATGCGCACCGCCGCTGTCCAGTAGCGATCCGGCCCCAGCCGAAATCCGCAGGCTTGCTGCCAGGGGGAGGTGCCCGCAGGGCGGCTCGCCAGCCAGAGGGCGGCCAGCGGCCAGGCAAGCTCAGGAATGGGCTGCGCTGTGGTAGGGATGGGCCACTGGGTATGGTGGCCCATGGCCAGGACATCAGGCTCTTCACACAGGCGCAGCAAGAGCACGCCGTTGTGCACCAGCGGGCCGAGATCCAGTGCCGCCAGCGCATCGGCCAGTTTGGCGAACGCCTCGGTGCGGCTCTGGCCGTGGGCGATCAGCTTGGCGATCATGGGATCGTAATAGGGGCTCACCTCATCGCCAGCGGTGACGCCGGTGTCGATGCGCACGCCAACGGGCCAGTGGAGCCAGTGGATGGGCCCGCTGGCAGGCAGAAAACCGGCTGCTACATCCTCGGCGTAGAGGCGCGCCTCCACCGCATGGCCGCGCAGCACCACTTCCTCTTGGGTGAGTGGCAGCGGCTTGCCTTCTGCCACGGCCAGTTGCCAGGCCACCAGATCCTGCCCGGTCACCGCCTCGGTGACCGGATGCTCTACCTGCAGCCGGGTGTTCATCTCCATAAAGAAGAACTCATCCTTGCAGAGCAGAAATTCGATGGTGCCAGCCCCCTGATAATGGATGGCTTTGGCTGCGGCCACGGCTGCATCCCCCATGGCGCGGCGCAGAGCCGGAGGGATGTCGGGGGCGGGCGCCTCTTCGATCACTTTCTGATGGCGTCGCTGCAAGGAGCAGTCCCTGTCCCCCAGATAGATGGCGTTGCCGAGGCTATCGGCAAAGACCTGTACTTCCACATGTCGAGCTTGGGGCAGATAGCGCTCCAGCAGCACCAGATCGTCACCAAAGGCAGCCTGGGCTTCCCGTTTGACTGCCGCCAGCGACTCGTCAAAGTCAGCCAGCTGATCGACCCGGCGCATCCCCTTGCCACCGCCGCCACTGGCTGCCTTGATAAGTAGCGGGAAGCCAATCTGGCTCGCCTGATCGCGCAAGAAGTCCTGCCGCTGATCCGTGCCGTGATAGCCGGGCAGCACAGGTACGCCGGCAGCCTGCATCAGCGCCTTGGCACCCGATTTGTCGCCCATGGCGAGAATGGCGGCGCCGCTTGGGCCGACAAAGCGCAGGCCGCGCTGTTCGCAGGCGGCGGCAAAATCGCTGTTTTCCGACAGAAAGCCGTAACCGGGATGGATGGCATCGGCGCGCGCCTCTTTGGCAATCTTCAGCACCTTGCCGGTGTCGAGATAGCTCTCTCTGGCCGGTGCGGGCCCCAGATGCCAGGCCTCATCGGCCAGACGGGTATGCATGGCGTGGGCGTCGGCATCGGAGTAGATCGCGATGGTGTGAATGCCGAGGCGTTTCGCCGTCTTGATGATGCGCACGGCGATTTCGCCGCGATTGGCAATCAGCAGGCGCTTAATTTGAGTGTGATGGGTCATGTCTCATCCTTGAAACGGGGACGCCAGGCGGGAGGGCGTTTGTCAAAGAAGGCCTGCATCCCCTCCTGGGCTTCGAGTCCCACCCGAACCCGGGCAATGGTCTCGACAGTTTTCTCTTCGTGCAGGCGGGAAGGATGGGCCTCTATGGCCGCCAGCAGTCGTTTGGTCTCTTTCATCGCTTCCGGCCCGTTGCGGCACATACGAAGGGCTTGTGCCCGTCCCTCCGCCAGCAGTTGATCCGGCTTGCAGAGTTGATGTGCCACATTGAGCCGACAGGCGGTAATGGCATCGAACGGCTCGGCACTGAGCATGTAGCGGCGCGCCTGACGCATGCCCATGGCGCGTACCACGTAGGGGCTGATCACCGCAGGCACTAGCCCCAGGCTCACCTCTGAGAGGCAGAAGCGGGCATCATCGCTGGCCAGCACTATATCGCAGGCGCATATGAGACCTAGTGCCCCGCCATAGGCGGCCCCTTGCACCAGCGCCACCGTAGGGAAGGGAAGCTCATCGAGGGTCTGCATCAGCCGCGCCAGTACCCGGGCGTCTTCGCGATTGTGCTCGAAATCGGCGTGGGCCAGATTACGCATCCAGTTGAGGTCGGCGCCCGCGCAAAAGTGTTTGCCTTCGGCACGTAGCAGCAGGGCGTGAGGGCGTTCGGCGAGATCATGACCATGGAGATGGGCCAGATCATCGAGGCAGTCGAGCAGCCCCAGCATCAGGTCGGCATCAAAGGCGTTGTGGCGGGCCGGGCGCGACAGCACCAGCTCGGCCAGCGGGCCGTGCCGCTCCCGCCGAAACGGGCCCTGTGTTGAAGAGCCAAGTGCTGAGGAAGTAAGTGGATCTGACATCGTTTTGCTCCTTACATCCGAAAGATGCCGTACTGCTCGGGTTCAATGTGGGCACCCAGACAGGCGGCGAGCGCCAGCGCCAGCACGGTGCGGCTCTGGGCCGGGTCAATGACGCCATCATCCCAGAGGCGGGCGCTGGCGTAGTAGGGGTGACCCTGGCGCTCATACTGTTCGATCACCGGGGCACGGATGGCGGCCGCTTCCTGCTCGCTCAAATCTTTGCCCTCGGCAGTCAGCTTGTCGCGACGCACCTGCACCAGCACTCCGGCAGCTTGTTCGCCCCCCATGACGGAGATGCGGCTGTTGGGCCAGCTAAAGAGAAAATCGGGCTCATAAGCGCGGCCGCACATGCCGTAGTTGCCAGCGCCAAAGCTGCCGCCGACGATCAGGGTGATCTTGGGCACCCGGCTGCAGGCCACTGCTGTGACCAGCTTGGCGCCGTGCTTGGCGATCCCCTCCTTTTCTGCGCTGCTCCCCACCATAAAGCCGGTGATGTTCTGCAAAAAGAGCAGCGGGATGGCGCGCCGGTTACAGAGTTGGATAAAGTGGGCCCCCTTCTGGGCACTGTCGCTGTGCAGCACGCCGTTGTTGGCGAGGATACCCACTTCCATGCCGCAAATACGGGCAAAGCCGGTCACCAGTGTGGTGCCGAACAGCGCCTTGAACTCGTCAAAGTCAGAGCCATCCACCAGTCGGGCAATCAGTTCGCGGGCGTCGTAAGGGCGTTTGAGACTGGTGCCCACCAGACCGTAGAGCTCCTCGATCGGGTAGCAGGGGGGCTCGTAGCCGGGGCTGCTCTCTATCGGCTCGTTACCCAGATGAGTAACCAGCGTGCGGGCGATGGCCAGCGCATGGGCATCGTCACGGGCCATATGATCAGCAACGCCGGAGTGGGCGCAGTGTACTTCGGCGCCACCCAGGGCCTCGGCGCTGATCTCCTCGCCGGTGGCGGCCTTGACCAGCGGCGGACCCGCCAGAAAGATGGTGGCCTGCTCCCTGACCATGATGGATTCATCCGCCATGGCGGGCACGTAGGCGCCGCCTGCGGTGCAGAGCCCCATCACCACCGCCAGCTGCGGGATATTCTGGGCCGACATGCGGGCCTGGTTGTAGAAGATGCGACCAAAGTGATCCCGGTCGGGGAACACCTCATCCTGCATCGGCAGAAAGGCGCCGCCGGAATCCACCAGATAGAGGCAGGGGAGACGCAGCCGCTCAGCGATGGTCTGGGCACGCAGGTGTTTTTTCACGGTGAGCGGGTAGTAGGTACCACCCTTCACGGTGGCGTCGTTCACCACCAGCATGCAGAGCCTGCCCGAGACCCGGCCGATGCCGGTGATGATACCGGCGGCGGGTACCGGCTCGTCAT
>NZ_JRJY01000062.1:0-2387 GCF_000801015.1 Aeromonas sp. ZOR0001
CAGGTTGACCTTCTCGGCGCCGGTGGCCGCCAGCAGCAGCTCGACCTGGGCGAGCAGCTGTTCGCCCCGTTGCTCCGAACTGGCGGTGGCCGATACCTGAGCCACGTAGACTTTGGCACCATCCCGGCTCAGGGCCTGGGGAATGCCATAGAAGTAATCGACCCCGAGCAGCTTGTCGAAGCCGAACAGGCCGTGCACCAGTACTATGGGGTAGCGGGTCTGGGTGTATCCGCTGGCGTGTGCCAGCATGGGCAGGGTGCAGAGCAGCACCAGAAGCCATCTCTTCATCATCAGCATCCTTGTTGAATCGTGAGGAACAGATTGTGTGGCGTACTCCATGTTCGCCGGTGCCAGTATGGTGGCTGCTGACGGGAGAGGCTGTGAGGGGGATCGCAACTCGGGATTCAAAAGGGATTCAGGGGGCGGGCGGGGAGGTTGAACTCCCCGCCCTGCGGCTTATTGCCACTCCACCAGTTGATACTGCTTCTTGCCCCGGCGCAGCAGCAGGTAGCGGCCAAACAGCCGATCAGTGGCGCTCAGCTGATCATCCTGCTTGAGCACACCATTGAGACTGATGGCGCCCGCCGCCAGCAGTTCGCGGGCGATGCGCCTGGAGTTAGCCAGACCGCAGCTGACCAGCAGGCTGACCAGATCCGTCTCGCCGCTGACGGTGCTGCACGGCATGCCATCCTGCGCCAGCTGGGCCAGATCGCTCTCGCCGAGGCGGGCCACATCGCCGCTAAACAGCAGCTCGCTGATGCGCTGCACCGCCGCCAGCGCCGCCTTGCCGTGTACCAGCTCGGTCAGCTCGTTCGCCAGCACCTGCTGTGCCTGCTTGCGCCCCTGCCGCTTCGCGTCTTCCGCCTCCAGTGCATCAATCTCGCTCAGCGACATAAAGCTGTAGTAGCGCAGGAAGCGGTAGACATCCTCATCTGCGGTGCCGAGCCAGAACTGGTAGAAGGCGTAAGGGGAGGTGAGCGCCGGATCGAGCCAGACCGCGCCCCCTTCGGTTTTGCCGAACTTGGTGCCGTCTGCCTTGGTGATAAGGGGCAGGGTCATGCCGTGCACCTGCGCCTGATGGAGGCGACGGGTGAGATCCATGCCGCTGGTGATATTGCCCCACTGGTCGTTGCCGCCAATCTGCAGGGTGCAACCGAGCCGCTGGTGCAGCACCGCAAAGTCGTAGGATTGCAGCAGAGCGTAGGAGAACTCGGTGAACGAGATGCCCTGATCCGGACGGGCCAGCCGCTGGCGCACCGATTCCCGCGCCAGCATGGCATTGACCGAGAAGTGCTTGCCGATATCCCGCAGAAAATCGAGGGCGGACATCTGCCCCATCCAGTCGCCATTGTTGACCAGTTGCGGGGCCGACAGGCCATCATCGGCGGGCAGCAGCGCCCTGATCTGGGCAGACAGGCTGGCGACCCAACCCTGCACGGTATCGGCACTGTTGAGGCTGCGCTCGGTCGCCTTGAAGCTGGGGTCGCCGATAAGGCCGGTTGCCCCGCCCACCAGTGCCACCGGGGTGTGGCCCGCCAACTGGAAGCGGCGCAGCATCAAGAGCGGCACCAGATGACCGATATGCAGGCTGCCGGCGGTGGGATCGAACCCGCAATAGACGGTGCGCGGGGTGGCAAGATGGTCGGCCAGGGCCGCCGGGTCGGAATTCTGGGCCACAAGGCCGCGCTCGGTCAGCTCATCGAGCAGGTGGGGGTTGATCATGGGTTCTCCAACAGCAGGGGGAAAAGCCGTCATCCTCGCCGTTCTGGTTGGTGGTGGATATGTCCCCTAAGGGACAGTTTTGCCACTCTCGTGCTAGCATTCAGCCATAGCGGGGAATCGCTCCCCGTCACCGGAAACGTGCCACCATGACCCAGCCATTCACCACAGATGCCTTAACCCGCAGCATGACCGAGGTGGTCGATGCCCTGCACAGTAGCGCCTTTGCGGCGGCGCTGGTGCGGCTGATCCAGCAACAGGTGGCGTTTGATTGCGCCCTGCTGCTCGGGGTGGGGCAGCGCCCCGTCTACCTCTACGACAACCTCAATCATCAGCGGGCTCTGTTGTTTGACCGCTACCTCACCAGTCACTTCAGTCAGGATCCCTTTATGCAGGCGCTGGAGCAGGGCTTGCCTGCCGGCGTCTGGACCCTGGCGCAGGTCTCCCAAGGGCGGCTCGATCCCGAATACCGCCACCACTTCTATCAGGCCACCGGCTGGCAGGAGGAGGTGGGGCTGATCCTGCCGGTGCGGGACGGACTGACGCTGATGCTGTTTCTCGGGCGACTCGACAAGCGCAGTACCCTCAGTCGTGACGAGCTGGCGAGGCTGGAGCAGCTGTTCCCGCTGGTGCATTCGCTCTGTCGTCAGCAGTGGCGGCAGAGCCAG
>NZ_JRJY01000062.1:2482-4384 GCF_000801015.1 Aeromonas sp. ZOR0001
TTCTGGCCCAGAGCACTGCGCTGCCAGACAGCGCCAGCCTCAAGAGCGCGGTGGAGCAGGCGATGGCGAGTGTCGGGGGCGATAGGCTTACCCGGCGCGAGCGGCAGGTGGCGGAGTTGCTGCTGCAGGGGCTGGATACCGAGGCGATTGCCGCGGAGCTCGGGATTGGCAGTGGCACGGTGAAGAATCACCGCAAGCATCTCTATGGCAAACTGCGGCTCGGCTCGCGGGCCGAGCTGTTCAATCTCTTTCTGAACCACCTCATTACGGCGCCGGTGGAGGCATCCCCCGTTTCATCGATGGGGGATACAACGAGCCCGCCATAGGGCGGGCCGGGGTTACTCGAGGCGCGGGATGGTGGGAGTGGTTTCGGGCAGGATACTGAGCAACTGGTAGCGCTTCATCAACTGCTTGTATTCATCCCCCTGTTTGACCTTGTCCAGCGCCTGTTGCAGGCGGGCAACCTGTTGCTTGTCTGCCCTCAGGTTGAAGGCGAAGCAGTTATCCTGCTCTTCAATGATCGCGACGGTGACAAAATCCTCGCTGGGGAAACCCAGCTCTTTGGCCTGATGGCGCAGCATCACCTCGTTGCCCGCCACCAGATCGGTGCGTGCCATGATGAGCTGGCGCACCACCTGATCCATGCGCTCCACCGCCATCATATTGCCCGGGCTGATCCCGCGATTGAGCAGCAACTGCTCCCCGACATCCGCCTGCATCACGCCGATCTGCAGCTTGGCGAGATCCGCTTTGCTGGCCACTTTGGGGGCATCCTGCTTGCGGCCGACCAGCGCGACCCTGGAGTGGCTGATGGGGCAGACCCAGAGGAAGTGGGGATCCCGCTCCTTGGTGTGCGCTGTGGTAAAGAGCACGGCCTCTTGCTGCTGGGTCAGCAGATACCAGCCGCGGGCCCAGGGCAGAAAGTGGATGGGTTGCTCCGGCTCCCCCATTTCGCGCCACATCAGGCGCAGCAACTCGACCGCTAACCCCACAGGCTGACCATTTTTATCCTGGCCATTGAGTGGCATGTTCTGCTCCGAATAGTAGATAAGTGCCGGAGCAGGGAGCGCGATAAACAGGGCGAGAGAAGCGAGAGCAGGGAGCAGACGACGCATGATGCACTCCTTGTACGGGTAGTTACCTAACAGTCTATGTGGCCTTTTCCATAACGTCATGATCCGGTAGCGGGATAAAAAACAGGCCACCTTGCGGTGGCCTGTCGGTTTATTTGAGCAGGGCTTCCATCTCCGCCTCTGCCTTGGCGCGAGCCTTGGCTTCCGCCGCTCTGGCGGCATCGGCGACGCTCTCTCCGGCCGTATTGGATGCGGCACTGACGGCCTGCCGGGCGGGTTCGGCAACGGCCTTGGTTGCCTCTTGCGTCACGGTCGCGGCGGCACTGCTGACGGCCTGTTTGGCCGGAGCGGCAACAGCCTTGGTTGCCTCTTGCGTCACGGTCGCGGCGGCATTGCTGACAGCTTGTTTGGCAGGAGCGGCAACGGCTTTGGTCGCTTCTTGCGTTGCGGTCGCAGTGGCGCTGCTGACTGCTTGCTTGGCAGGAATGGCAACGGCTTTGGCCGCTTCTTGCGTCGCGGTTGCAGCGGCGCTGCTGACGGCTTGCTTGGCAGGAGCAGCAACGGCCTTGGTCGCTTCTTGCGCCGCGGTCGCAGTGGCGCTGCTGACTGCTTGCTTGGCAGGAACGGCAACAGCCTTGGTCGCTTCTTGAGTTGCAGTCGCAGCGGCACTGCTCAGCGCCTGTTTGGCGGGTGCAGTGACTGCGGTGGTCGCACTGCGAGTCAGGTCGGTCGAGCTTTGGCTCACCGCTTGGGTGGCCTGTCCTGTGGCGTTGGCGGCTGTGCCGCGGATGGCCTGGCTGGCGCTGTTGGTCAGCGAGCCGGTGACGCC
>NZ_JRJY01000062.1:4497-19235 GCF_000801015.1 Aeromonas sp. ZOR0001
CTGTGCCCAGCGCGCTGCCAAGGGAGAAGGGGGAGGCGCCACTCTGACTGGTTGCCGTACCGGTCAGGGCATTGGCCGCCGGGGTGAGCTGGCTGGCGGGGGTCTGCCAGCCCTGCATAGCGGTTGGCCAGGTCGGTGCCGTGCCCGCCAGATTTTCGCCGAAGGTCAGGGTGGTGCCATCCCCTTTTTGCAGCAATACCGACATCTGGTTGGTTTGCGAGTTCCACACCATCCCCGCCTGCTTGGCGATATCCGGCACGGGCGCATACTCGGAGACCACATAGAAAAGCGGCCCCTCCTGCTGTAACTTGTCGGCAGTCTTGAGCAACTGCATGGTGCTGTCGTAGTTGGGGCCAAGGATGGCGGTCATCCGATCCTTGATCAGGGGTTGTTCGAACAGATTGACCTCGTTCGGGTCAAAGCCGACCAGCGGCTTGAGCAGGGCCCACATCAGCTGGCTGGTGGGGCTCATCATCAGCAATGGGGCAACGCAGGCGGACAACATCAGGCTCAGGCAGGCCGCCTGAAGCAACGGCATGATACGCATTGGGATAATATCCAAATAACGATTTGATAAATAAGGTTATATTTTGTCATGGCGTGACAAATTCACCGGAAGTTTGCGCGTGGCAGCGAGAGACTGCCCGCAGGCGCTGGCAGGCTACCATATTGGTTCCACAATGCCAGCAGGCAGTATGATTGTCAGTCAAGTAAACCCCGGGGCTGGTCGACTCTTCGAGAATGCCTTCCATCGAAACAGGATCCCTCTCATGAAAAATGTACTGCTCTGCCTGCTGGCCTCCCTCTGGCTCGCCCCCGCTCTGGCCGCGTCCAAAACCACTGTGGTGGGCGAGTCTGCCAGTCCCGAGCTGGTGTTGCCGCTGGGCTCATTGCCCGAGCGGGTCTGCTGGTTTGCGGATCAGAAATATTCCGAAGGGGCCCGTATTCTGCAGGGAGATATCTGGCTGGAGTGCGGCCCGCAGAACGACCTCGAGAGCAATGGCCCGTTGGCCTGGCGCTCTCCTGCGGTGGTGTTGCCTGCCACCCGTGGTGCGAAAGATCAAAAGACGATTTCCGTGGGTCAGTGAGGCTTTTCTTGATCCAGCTAAAGACATGGACGTGATCCCTGTCGCATAATGCAGCTCCTTTCTTCTCTTGGCTGGAACCTAAGAAATGGCTCGTCGCTCTTCCAATGCACAACGTCGTCGCAGTAGCTGGTGGTACAAACGCCTGTTGGCAAGGGAGCGGGAAGAGCGCGAAGCGCGTTCCGTCCGGGATTGATACAGCAGTGAAAACAGAGCCTTGGGCTCTGTTTTTTTATTTATCAAATACCGTCATGACGAGAACGGGGGCCATCAGGCCCCCGTTTTGTTTTTGCAGATTTTTCCTGCTTGCGACTTAGCGCTGCAAGGCGGCCAGTGCCAGTTCGACTCGTTTGGCGTACTCGGGGTCGGCCTGCTCGAAGTGTTTGAGCTGGGCTGCGACGATGGCGTCATCCTCCACATTGATAAGGGAGCGGGCCAGGTTGGCGGCGAGCCGTGAACGCTGCCCCTCGTCCATGATGCGGAACAGGTTACCCGGCTGGCTGTAGTAGTCGCTGTCGTAGTCACGGAAGTCGTAGTGCAGGGCGGCCCCTTCCAGACTCAGCGCCGGTTCGTGCTGCTCGCTCGGCTGCTGGGTGCCGAAACGGTTCGGCTGATAGTTGGGGCTGGCGCCGCCATTGCTGTCTGCCCGCATGGCACCGTCACGATGGGCACCGTGATGGAACGGGCAGCGCGGGGCGTTGACCGGCAGCAGACCGTGGTTGACGCCGAGGCGATAGCGCTGGGTGTCTCCGTAGGAGAAGAGCCGCCCTTGCAACATGCGATCCGGCGAGAAGCCGATACCGGGCACCACGTTGGCCGGGGTAAAGGCGGCCTGCTCCACATGGGCGAAGTAGTTGTCCGGGTTCTGGTTGAGCTCCAGCACGCCCACCGGGATCAGCGGGTAGTCGCTGTGTGGCCACACCTTGGTGAGGTCGAACGGGTGGATGTTGTAAGTCTGGGCGTCGGCCTCCGGCATCACCTGCACATAGACCTTCCAGCGTGGGAAGTCGCCCCGCTCGATAGCGTTGAACAGATCCGCCTGACTGGTCTCCCGATCCTGCCCGACGGCGGTAGCGGCCTCTTCATCGGTGTAGAAGCTGTGGCCCTGCTCGGTCTTGAAGTGGAACTTGACCCAGAAGCGCTCGTTGGCATCGTTGATAAAGCTGAAGGTGTGGCTGCCGTAGCCGTTCATCTCCCGCAGGCTCTTGGGGATGCCGCGATCGCTGAACAGTATGGTGACCTGATGCAGGGATTCCGGATGGCGTGACCAGAAGTCCCAGGCGGCGGTGGCGCTGCGCAGGTTGGTGCGCGGATCCCGCTTCTGGGTGTGGATGAAGTCAGGGAATTTCAGCGGATCGCGGATGAAAAAGACCGGGGTGTTGTTGCCCACCAGATCCCAGTTGCCCTGTTCGGTATAGAACTTGAGGGCGAAGCCGCGCACATCGCGTTCGGCATCGGCGGCGCCCTTCTCACCGGCCACGGTGGAGAAGCGCAGGAATACAGGCGTCTGCTTGCCGATGGCGCTGAACAGATCGGCCTTGCTGAACGCTCTGATGTCGTGGGTCACGGTAAAGGTGCCGTAGGCGCCCGAGCCCTTAGCGTGAACCACCCGCTCGGGAATGCGCTCGCGGTCGAAGTGGGCGAGTTTCTCCATCAACCAGATGTCTTGCATCAGGATGGGGCCGCGCGGACCGGCGGTGAGGCTGTTGTTGTTGTCGACGACGGGGGCGCCGTTGGCGCTGTGCAGGGTCTTGTCAGTCATGGCTTCTCTCCTTGTTGATATGGGGTCAGCCTACGGATCTGCGCCGTGCTCGGCCAATGGGCCTTGCCTCGCTCTTTGATAGGCAAGGCAAATCGGTGTTGCTGGGGGATGTGTAACCGCGCCGGATATTGCATGATGGAGGCTTCGAGAAGGAGCCTCATATGCAGATTACTATCCGTCATGCCGAACCCGCCGATGCCCCCGCCTTGCGGGATCTTTACGCCATGCCCAATGCCCAGGCGGGCACTCTGCACCTGCCCACACCTCCCCTTAGCCAGTGGCAGAAGCGGTTGGAGAGCAGTGATGTGGTCGCCTTGGTGGCGGAGGCCGATGGGAGGCTGGTGGGCCAGATCTCCTTGCACGTAGAACCCAATCCCAGACGCAAGCATGTGGCCGGGATCGGCATGGGAGTGCGGGATGACTGGGCTGGCAAGGGGGTTGGCTCTGCCCTGATGGCCGCGGCGCTGGATCTGGCCGATAACTGGCTCAACCTGCACCGGATTGAGCTGACCGTCTATACCGACAATGAGCCCGCACAGGCGCTCTATCGCAAGTTCGGTTTCACGCAGGAGGGGTTGGCCCGTGACTATGCCTTCCGCCAGGGGCGCTATGTGGATGCACTCTATATGGCCAGAGTTGCGGGGAGCGCCAGTCGCTAACGGTATGGTCGACTATCATGCCAGATTGCGCCCGGTGATCCGGGCGCTGGAACAGAATCCCGATCTCTCCATCGAAACGCTGGCAAGCAGTGCCTGCTTGTCTTTCTACCATTTTCACCGGGTGTTTACGGCTGTGGCGGGGGAGACGCCCGGGGAGATGTGTCGTCGTCTGCGCATCCAGCGGGCTGCTTGGCAGCTCTGCTATTCCGATGCCAGTGTCACGGCCATTGCGTTGGGGGCGGGGCTCGCCAGCTCCCAGTCGTTTGCCAAGGTATTTCGCCGTTACTATGGTTGCACGCCGGGAGAGTTTCGCCGCGACAAGAGCAAGAATGGACACTTGATGAGCAAGGATGGACACGCACTTGTGCTGCCTAATCCTTATGCTGAGGGTCACTCATCAGCAAGGAGTAATACCATGAAAACCATCGAGATGGACGCCCGCACTCTGGCTTATATACGTGTCACCGGCCCCTATGGCGAGGGGTATGGTCCCGTTTGTAGTCAGCTGCATCAGTGGGCCAGCGCCCGCGGTCTGGAAGGTGGGGAGTGGATCTTCATCTATCACGATAACCCCGAGGTGACTCCGCCAGCCCAGTGTCGCACTGACATCGGGGTGACGGTGCCTGCGGGGACGGTGGGGATGGGGGCGGTCGAGATCCAGATTATTCCCGCCGGTCGTTACGCCCAGTCCCGTTATCTTATTACCGACCGCAGTCAGTATGGCCCTCGTTGGCAGGAGCATATCGGCGACATCGTTGCTGCCGGGCTGGAGTTTGGCAATGGTCCCTGCTTCGAGCTTTATCACAGCATGAGCGATGACCCTGTGCAGGACGATGTCAGCTTTTGCTCCAGCCTAAAGGGGTAGGGCACAACAAGACGCAAGGGATGGTACAGAACGTCGCGCAGAAACGAGAGAGCCGGACAGTGTCCGGCTCTTGTGCATCTGGCGGATGGGGCAGCGGTTAGCGCTGGAACCCCTTCTGGGCGAACTTGGGTCTAGCATTCATGATCTGCTCCACCTGCTCGTCGCTCATCTTGCCGCGCGACAGTCCTAGCACCTTGTAGGTGAGCAGCGGTCGGGCGGGCAGGGCGATCATCAGGGCGCGGATCTGGTTCTCGTCATCCTTCTCCCGGGTCGGCTTGCCGTAGGCGTAGGTGAGGACGCCGGCATCCATCAGGTTTTTGACGGCGGGTTCGGTGATCGGCAAGTTTATGACGCTTTTACGCTGCAGCACGAACTCGCGCAGCACTGCTTTCTCGTTGAAGTCGAGGAAGCCGATCATCTGGGCCAGCTGGTCCTGCTGACGGCGCGCCTGCCACTCTTCACAGGCCCACTCCCAAGCGATCAGGAAGCCCTGACTGCAGAAGTAGGAGATGGCGATCAGCATGCCGACCCCCAGCCAGGCCGCATGATCCGCAGCCCACTGGCTGACGGCCCCTTTCATCAGCCCGGCCGGAAACAGCAGAATGATGCTGCAGCAGAGCAACAACCAGACCATCAGCCAGTTGAGGCGGTTCAGGTGATAGAAATGTTGGATCCACCGTTTCATTGTTCATCCTTCCCAAACTGTTGTGGATAGTGAACTACCTACAGCAATCGGTGTGCCAACAGCGCAATGGCGGCGGGGAGGGGGCGCTGGCGAGGTTACATTCCCTTACAACTTATTGAATGAGTTGTTATTAATTTGCCTTGTGAGGCGGCGGTCGAGTTGCTAAAACGTCCCCTCAGTCATTGGGGAGTAGCAACCCGCCCGCATTCCGGGCCGGGCCCATGTCAACACTCTTGGATCCTCGTATCCATGGCATGGGCGGCGATAGGCACTATCGCTCTGCAAGACCTTTGGCCTCGATATGCACGCCAGCCGGGCGAGCCATGTCGGGTCCATTGGTTACTCTGCTCGCCTGGCGGTATCTATTATGTTGATTACCCTGCTGTTATTTCTCGTCTCTGCGGTCACCATCTACCTTGCCTGCGAATACTTCGTCAACGGCATCGAGTGGACCGGCCACCACTTCAAACTCTCCCAAAGTGCCACTGGCTCGCTGTTGGCAGCACTGGGCACGGCCCTGCCCGAGTGCATCGTGACCCTCACCGCCCTGCTGATGGGCAACACGACCGCCCAGCAGGAGATTGGCATTGGCGCCGCCCTTGGCGGGCCGCTGGTGTTGGCCACCATCGGCTATGCAGCGGTCGGCCTCACCCTGCTGCTTTGCATGGGGCGTACCGAGCGCGCCATCGACGGCTGGGTGCAACGGGAGATTGGGCGGGATCAGCGCTGGTTTATCGGCATCTTTCTGGTGGCGACCGCGCTGGGGCTGGTCGCCTTTACCGGCAAGAGCTGGCTGGCCCCGCTCTTCCTGCTGGTCTACCTCGTCTATGTAAGGCGCGAGCTGAAACAGAGTGACAGCCACGAAGTCGAATTGCCGGAGCCCCTCAAGCTGGCTCCAAATGCCGGGATCCCGCCCCTTGGCAAGGTGCTGCTGCAGACGCTGGCTGCGTTGGTGGTGGTAGCGCTGGCGGCCCAGCTGTTTGTCCATCAGCTGGAGAGCATGGGCGAGCTGTTTGGTCTCTCGCCGGTGCTGGCGGCCCTGCTGCTGAGCCCGGTGGCTACCGAGATGCCGGAGCTGATGAACGTGCTGATCTGGGTGCGGCAGGGCAAGAACCGGCTGGCGCTGGCCAATATCTCCGGGGCCATGATGATCCAGGGCACTATCCCCAAGGCGTTCTGTCTGCTGTTTACCCCATGGCTGCTGGATGGCGCCATGATGGCCTCCTCGCTGGTGACGTTGCTGGCGGTGGGGTTGCTCTGGTGGGGGTTCAGAAAGGGAGTGATGACCGCCGGGCGGTTGGCGCTGGTGGGCTTGCTCTATCTCGGTTTCTGCGGCTGGCTGCTGGTGAGCTGAAGCGGGAAGCGCGGATATGAAAAAGCCCCCTTGGCAGGGGGCTTTGTTGTATCGGTTGGGGCGGTGCTTACAGCGCGGCGATCTCGGCCTGCTGGGCTTCCAGCTTGGTCAGCTGGAGACGGTAATCTTCCAGCTTCTCGCGCTCTTTGGCGATGACCGCTTCCGGCGCCTTGGCGACGAAGGCTTCGTTGCCGAGTTTGCCTTCGATACGGCCGCACTCGCCCACCAGACGGGCAACCTCTTTGGCCAGACGGGCCAGTTCGGCATCCTTGTCGATGAGACCGGCCATCGGGATCATCAGCTCGGTGGCACCGATCAGCTTCTTCACTGACAGCGGGGCGGTTTCACCGTCCGCCAGTACGCGGATAGATTCCAGACGGGCCAGCGACTTGAGGAAGGCTTCGTTGTCGGCGGCACGCTGGGCATCCTTGGCATCGCACTGGAGCAGCACGTTGAGGGGCACGCTCGGGGCCACGTTCATCTCGGCGCGGATGTTGCGGATGCTGACGATGAACTCCTTCACCCACTCCTGATCCGCCATCGCGGCTTCGTCCACCTTGGCGGCATCGAACTCCGGGAAGGCCTGAATCATGATGGTGTCGGCGTGTACGCCAGCCAGCGGGGCGACCGATTTCCAGATGGTCTCGGTGATGAACGGGATGATCGGGTGCGCCAGACGCAGCAGGGTTTCGAGCACAGTCACGAGGGTGTGGCGGGCAGCGCGCTGCTCGGCCTCGGAACCCTTGGTCAGTACCGGCTTGGTCAGCTCCAGATACCAGTCACAGAACTGGTTCCAGATAAATTCGTACAGCACGCCAGCCGCGATGTCGAAGCGGTAGGTATCGAGGGCGGTACGGAAGTCACGGATGGCCACTTGCAGCTGAGACTGGATCCAGCGATCCGCCAGACTGAACTGCATCTCGCCGCCGTTGAAGCCGCAATCCTGATCTTCGGTGTTCATCAGCACATAGCGGGAGGCGTTCCACAGCTTGTTGCAGAAGTTGTTGTAGCCGTCCAGGCGCTTCATGTCCCAGTTGATGTCACGACCGGTAGAGGCCAGCGCGGCCAGAGTGAAGCGCAGGGCGTCGGTACCGTGGGCATCGATCCCTTCCGGGAATTGCTTGGCGGTACGCTTGGCGATCTTCTCGGCCATCTGCGGCTGCATCATGTTGCCTGTGCGCTTCTCCAGCAGGTCTTCCAGCGAGATACCGTCGATCATGTCGAGCGGGTCCAGCACGTTGCCCTTGGACTTGGACATCTTCTGGCCCTCTTCGTCACGGATAAGACCGGTGATGTAGACGGTCTTGAACGGGACTTGCGGCTGGCCGTTTTCGTCCTTGATGAAGTGCATGGTCATCATGATCATCCGGGCAATCCAGAAGAAGATGATGTCGAAGCCGCTCATCAGCACGTCGGTCGGGTGGAAGGTCTTGAGTGCCTCGGTGTTGTTCGGCCAGCCCAGAGTGGAGAAGGTCCACAGGGCGGAGCTGAACCAGGTGTCGAGCACGTCTTCGTCCTGACGCAGTACGGTTACGGCCGGGATGCTGTGCTTGGCGCGCACTTCGTCTTCGCTGCGGCCAACGTAGACGTTGCCGGCGTCGTCATACCATGCCGGGATGCGGTGACCCCACCAGAGCTGACGGGAGACGCACCAGTCCTGAATGTCGCGCATCCAGGAGAAGTACATGTTTTCGTACTGCTTCGGCACGAACTGGATACGGCCATCTTCCACCGCCTCGATGGCGGTCTTGGCCATCGGAGCCACGCGCACGTACCACTGGTCGGTCAGCATCGGCTCGATGGGCACGCCACCGCGATCGCCGTACGGCTGTTGCAGTACGTGATCCTTGATCTCGTCCAGCAGACCCAGCTCTTCCAGCTTGGCCAGAATCGCTTTACGGGCAGCGAAGCGCTCCAGACCGGCGAACTCGGCCGGCAGGGCGGCGTCGTAGGCGGTGCTCGGGTTGCCGTTGGTGTCGACCACTTCGGCCTCGGCACGTACGTGGGCGTCCAGAGTGAAGATGTTGATCATCGGCAGGCTGTGGCGCTTGCCCACTTCGTTATCGTTGAAGTCGTGAGCCGGGGTGATCTTCACGCACCCGGTGCCCTTCTCCATGTCGGCGTGTTCGTCGGCAACGATGGGGATCAGACGGTTCACCAGCGGCAGCAGGATGTGCTGGCCGATCAGCGCCTTGTAGCGCGGGTCTTCCGGGTTCACGGCCACGGCGGTATCGCCCAGCATGGTCTCCGGACGGGTGGTAGCGACGATCAGGTAATCTTTGCCTTCGGCAGTCTTGGCGCCGTTGGCCAGCGGATAGCGCAGGTGCCACATGTGGCCCTTGATCTCGCGGTTCTCCACTTCCAGATCGGAGATGGCGGTGTTGAGTTTCGGATCCCAGTTCACCAGACGCTTGCCACGGTACATCAGGCCATCTTCGTAGAGACGAACAAACACTTCCTGCACGGCTGCGGAGAGACCCTCATCCATGGTGAAGCGCTCGCGCTCCCAATCCACGGAGTCGCCAAGACGGCGCATCTGGCGGGTGATGGTGCCACCGGACTCTTCCTTCCACTGCCAAATCTTGTCGATGAAGGCATCACGGCCGTAATCGTGGCGAGTTTTGCCCTCTTCTGCGGCGATCTTGCGCTCAACCACCATCTGGGTGGCGATACCGGCGTGGTCGGTACCTGCCTGCCACAGGGTGTTTTTGCCCTGCATGCGGTTGTAGCGGATCAGGGTATCCATCAGGGTTTGCTGGAAGGCGTGACCCATGTGCAGGCTGCCGGTGACGTTCGGCGGCGGGATCATGATGCAGAAGGAGTCTTTGCTGGTGTCGCCGTGGGGCTTGAAGTAACCCTGGGCTTCCCAGTGCTGATAGAGCGCCTGTTCGATGGCGTTGTGATTAAAAGTCTTTTCCATGGTCTCGCCGTAATCTGGATGGATGGAGTCTGGTGTTGATTCTTTATGGATCAATTGGTTGCAGTCATGGCTGCGCCGGATCCGGTGCGGCAAGGACGGGCTGATCCCTCATTTCGAGGGTATGGCCTGCCTGGCGATAGTGCTTGTAGCGCTCGCGGGCTTGCTGCTTTTGTGTTTCGTCAGTGGGGACAAAATCTACCACTTGAGCGAAGTGTCCTGCAAACAAAGGTGTCGCAGTGGCCAGATTGATGAGGCGGGCGTAGCGTCGTTTCGGTGGTTGATAGCCGATCTCCACCGGAGCCATGCCGCTTTCGCCTTGCAGCTGGTGCGGCACGAAGCGCTCCGGCGGCAGTTGCCACAACAGCTCGTCCAGGCGCAGGGCCTGAGCCTCATCGTCGCAGAACAGGTAGATATGGCCCGCCCCCCACGACTCGGCTGCAAGAGTGCAGGCCAGTCGCTCGACCGCAGAGGCCTGCGCGTCATCCTGTTCGCTCATCAGGTAAAAGGTCACTTGGCTCATCAGGTTGATCCCGTTTTGCGGTGACGGACTGTTGACCGCCTCATGAGGCTGACGGGGCGTTTCCCGTCCGCAGCTCACTGATTCAAGAATGAAACAAGGAAGAGGCGGGCCTCTTCCTTGTGGTTCAGGGTAACGCCAACCCTTCCGATGCAGCCATCGGCAGGGGCCGGAGAGTTACTCTTTCTCTTCGATATCCACGCCAGCCCGGTTCAGCAGGAACTGGGTCAGCAGGGGCACCGGACGACCGGTGGAGCCTTTATCCTTGCCACTCTTCCAGGCGGTCCCGGCGATATCCAGATGGGCCCAGTTGTACTTCTTGGTGAAGCGTGACAGGAAGGCGGCTGCGGTGATGGTTCCGGCCGGACGACCGCCGATGTTGGCCATGTCGGCGAACGGGCTGTCGATCTGCTCCTGATACTCGTCAAACAGCGGCAGACGCCATGCGCGATCGCCAGCCTGCTCGGAGGCGTTGAGCAGCTCGTGGGCCAGCGGGTTGTGGTTGGCCAGCAGACCCGAGGTGTGGTGACCCAGCGCGATGACGCAGGCTCCGGTCAGGGTGGCCACGTCGATCACGGTTTCCGGATCGAAGCGGTCCACATAGGTCAGCGCATCACACAGCACCAGACGACCTTCCGCATCGGTGTTGAGCACTTCGATGGTCTGGCCTGACATGGAGGTGAGGATGTCACCCGGACGATAGGCGTTGCCACCCGGCATGTTCTCGCAGCCTGCCAGCACGCCGATGACGTTGATCGGCAGTTGCAGCTGGGCCAGCGCATGCATGGTACCGAGCACGGAGGCGGCGCCACCCATGTCGTACTTCATCTCGTCCATGCCGTCGGCCGGCTTGATGGAGATGCCGCCGGAGTCGAAGGTCAGACCCTTGCCGACCAGCACGATGGGCTTGGCATCCGGATGACCCTTGTATTCGATGATGGCCATCATGGCTTCGTTGTCGGAGCCGCGAGCCACCGCCAGATAGGAGTTCATGCCGAGTTCGGCCATCTCCTGCTCGCCCACCACCTTGGTGGTGATGTTGTCGTAGGCATCGGCCAGACGACGGGCCTGGGAGGCCAGATAGGCCGGGTTGCAGACGTTGGGCGGCATGTTCGCCACGTCGCGGCAGACCCGCACACCCTTGGCCACGGCCAGACCGTGAGCGATGGCTTTTTCACCAATGGTCAATTCCCGACGCGTCGGCACGTTGAATACCAGCTTGCGCAGCGGGCGACGTGGCTCGGCCTTGTTGGTCTTGAACTGATCGAAGCTGTAGAGGCCCGCCTTGGTGGTTTCTACCGCCTGGCGCACCTTCCAATAGGTATCCCGACCCTTGACGTGCAGCTCGGTGAGGAAGCAGACCGCTTCCATAGAGCCGGTTTCGTTCAGGGTGGTGATGGTCTTGTTGATGATCTGCTTGTACTGGCGTTCGTCGAGTTCCCGCTCCTTGCCGCATCCGACCAGCAGGACGCGCTCGCTGAGCACGCCCGGTACTTGATGCAGCAGCAGCATCTGGCCTGGTTTCCCTTCCAGGTCGCCACGGCGCAGCAGCGAACTGATATAGCCATCGCTGATCTTGTCCAGTTGTTCGGCAACCGGAGAGAGGCGACGAGGCTCAAATACGCCGACTACGACGCAGGCGCTCCGTTGCTTCTCTGGACTGCCACTCTTTACACTGAACTCCATGGAATCTCCTACATCCTAAAGACAAAAGGCACCTTTTATTGAATAATGCGGTGCTTGTTGGGGTATCAGAGGCGGAGCGAACAGCCACAGGCTCCGCAGTTCAAACTGGTAAAAATCCAATATACGGCCCTATTTTTCAGGCATTCGACTAAAAACACAAGTTTACTTGGGAATGACTGTGATCGTTTTCCGATATTTGTTCAGGGAAACCCTGAAAACCCAGCTGGCAGTGTTATTCGTATTGCTGCTTATCTTTGTCAGCCAACAATTTATCAAGATCATCGGTGACGCCGCCGATGGCGAGGTGCCGACACGTCTGGTCTCCACCCTGCTGCTGCTCAACTTGCCCAATATGGCGTTGTTGATGCTGCCTATCAGTCTCTTTTTAGCCATTTTGTTTGCCCATGGTCGCCTCTACGCCGAAAGCGAGATGACGGTGATGCATGCGGTCGGCTTCAGCCACCGTTTCGTGATGCGCAGCGCCATGTTGCTGGCCTTGCTGACGGCGGTGGTCGCGGCGTTCAACACTGGCTGGATCGCCCCGCAGGCCAAGGAGCGCGAGTATCAGGTGATCGACGAGTTCAAGTCGGATCCGGGTATCTCCTTCCTGCAGGCTGGCCGCTTTATGGAGCTCGACAAGGGGCGTCTGGTTGCCTATATCCAGGATTTGAACGACAACGGCTCAAAACTGCAAAAGATCTTCGTGCTGCAGCGGGCGGAGGGGAATAATCCTCCCTCGGTGGTGGTGGCGACCGAAGGGGTGGTGACGGTCGACGAGAACGGTCTGCAGTGGCTGACCCTGATGGATGGTTCCCGCTACGAAGGGAACTTCTCCGGCAAGCAGTTCCAGATCTCCGATTTTCGCGAATATGGTCTGGTGATCCGCCAGCAAGAGATGGAGCGTTCCAACCGCAAGGCGGCGGCCAAGCCGACCATGGAACTGTTCGGTACCCAGGACAACGCCATGATGGCGGAATTGCAGTGGCGTATCTCGCTGCCCCTCTCCATTCCGGTGCTCACCCTGCTGGTGGTACCGCTGGCGCGGGTCAACCCCCGTCAGGGGCGCTACGCCAAGCTGTTGCCGGCCATCATGCTCTATCTCTCCTACTTCCTGCTGCTCAGCGCCGCCCGTTCGGCCATCGACAGCGGTCGGCTGCCCTACTGGCCGGGGATGTTCCTGGTGCCGCTCGGTTACCTGCTGTTTATCGGCCTGCCCCTCAATCTGCAGGGCACCAGCTGGTGGAACGGGGTGAAAGGGCGCTATTTCAACAGAAAATCAGCATGATGCTGCAACATAGGAACTTCTGCTGATGTTTGGCATTCTCGATAGATATATCGGTAGGGTCATCTTTATGTCGATCCTGCTGTGTGAAATCACGCTGGTTGGTCTGGCGGCGCTCATCAAGTATGTGGAGCAGCTCAAGTCGGTCGGTGACGGCAACTACGACATGATCAATGCCCTCTACTATGTGCTGCTCTCCATGCCCAAGGAGGCGGTGCTCTTCTTCCCGCTGGCCGCGCTGCTGGGTGGCCTGATTGGTCTGGGTCAGCTGGCGACCAGCTCCGAGCTGGTGGTGATGCAGGCGGCGGGTCGCTCCAAGATCAGTATCGTGATGGCGGCGCTCAAGACGGCGATCCCGCTGATGATCATGGTGGGGTTGATGGGGGAGTATGTGGCCCCCATCGCCAAGCGGATGGCAGATGACATCAAGGCGGGCGCGCTGTCCGAAGGTCGTCTGACGGTTTCCGCCTACGGGGTGTGGGCTCGCGATGGCAACAACTTCGTCAATATCAACGGGGTACGTAACGATGGCGCCCTCACCGGCATCACCCTCTATCGCTTCACCCCCGAGCGCAAGCTGATCGACGTGGTGCAGGCGCAGGAGGGGGTGTTCGAGCGTCACCACTGGCTGCTCAAGCAGGCCCAGGTTACCCGCTTCGACGATCCCGCGCAGATCCGCAGCGAGCAGCATGACAAGATGGAGTGGAGCTCGGAGTTGACGCCCAAGCAGCTGGGGGTGGTAAGTATCGACCCCGAGAACCTCTCGGTCTCCGGTCTGCTCGACTACATCGGCTATCTCGATGCCAACAAGCAGGATGCCGGTCGATACAAGTTGGAGATGTGGCGCAAATTACTGTCACCGCTCTCGGTGGTGGCGATGATCCTGCTGGCATCCTCCTTCATCTTCGGCCCGCTACGCTCGGTGAGCATGGGGGCGCGGATGCTGATGGGGATCATGACCGGCTTCGCCGTCTATGTTAGCGATCGGGTGTTTGGCCCCATCAGTCTGGTCTATGCGGTACCGCCGATTCTGGCGGCTATCGCGCCCAGCTTGCTGTTTGGCGGCATCTCCTTCTACATCCTCAGCCGCAAGCAGTAATCCGCACGAGATTATGAGGAAATGCAAAGAGGGCACCTGTTGGTGCCCTCTTTCGTTATTGCATTGACCCGGGATTACTTGTTCAACAATTCCAGATTTGCCTCTTTGCTCAGCACGATCACTTCGCACTCGGCCCAGATATCCTGAAACGCCCGCGGACGCTGGCGGTTGAACAGGCACATCAGGTTGCCCAGACCAAAGGCGGCGGTAGCGAGACGGATCAGCGCCTGGGTAACGCGGATGTGGCTGCCATCCTCGTTCTGAATGCGCAGCCGCCAGGCGCGCATGCCGACGGTCTGGCCAGCACGGGTCCAGAACCAGGTGTAGAAACCACAGATGACGAAGGCGAGCCACAGGGTGTAGATCAGGCTCAGGTGGTGGCGGGTCAGCAACCAGACGGTATCTTCACCCGCCGGTACGCTGGCCATGCCGGTGACCAGCAACAGCTTGGCGACACCCATGCCGATAAAGCCAGCGATGATCAGCAGCGAAGTCACCACCAGCGCATCATAGATGAGGGCGCCGAGGCGACGCAGCAGACCCGCTGACGGGTATGGCTTAGTGGCGGGAGAGGGGGATTTTTGTTGGACTTTTTTAGGCTTGGCCATCGTTTTTATTCCATTAAGATGATGGCGGCATTCTATGTAACTGGCCCCGCATCGGCAAGGCGTTGAATAAATGAACAAACGGGAGTGTTCAATCGAAAAACACCTTGCATGGCATCGCGCCATTCGTATAATCCCTCGCAGTTGCCCGGGTGGCGAAATCGGTAGACGCAGCGGATTCAAAATCCGCCGGTGAATAACCGTGTCGGTTCGAGTCCG
>NZ_JRJY01000032.1:0-516 GCF_000801015.1 Aeromonas sp. ZOR0001
GGCATCTTTCCCGGTGACTTGCTGGTGGTCGATAAGAGCCTCACCCCTCGCCATGGTGATGTGGTGATTGCACTACTCGATGGCGGCTTCACGGTAAAGACCTTGCAGCTCAAGCCGAGGTTGCGGCTGTTGCCAGCCAATCCGGCGTTCGCGCCTATCGACCCTTGTATGAGCCTCTCCCTGGAGTTGTTCGGAGTGGTCACCCATGTGATTGGCAATCTGAGGCAGCGTGATGGCTATAGCGCTCGTTGATGTAAACAACTTCTACGCCAGCTGTGAGCGGCTGTTTCGCCCTGAGCTGCGTGGCTGCCCGATCGTGGTGCTCTCCAACAACGATGGATGCGTGGTGTCGCGCAGCCCCGAAGCCAAGGCGCTGGGTATCAAGATGGCCGGGCCCTACTTCAAGATCCGCGAGCAGTTCGAGGCGCATGGCGGGGTGGCATTCAGCTCCAACTACGCACTCTATGGAGACATGTCTGGCAGGGTGATGAGCACGTTGGAGACCATGGCCCCCGA
>NZ_JRJY01000032.1:551-632 GCF_000801015.1 Aeromonas sp. ZOR0001
TGTGGCATTCAGCTCCAACTACGTGCTCTATGGCGATATGTCTGGCAGGGTGATGAGCACGTTGGAGACCATGGCCCCCGA
>NZ_JRJY01000032.1:737-998 GCF_000801015.1 Aeromonas sp. ZOR0001
TGGGATCGGCCCCACCAAGACCCTCGCCAAGCTGGCCAACTATGCAGCCAAGAAGTGGCCTGCCACGGGCGGCGTCGTGGACTTGCGTGACGAGCTGCGCCGTGCCCGGCTGATGGCTATCACCCCGGTGGATGAGGTGTGGGGCATAGGACGGCGCTTGGGCGCTAAGTTGGTGGCACAAGGCATCAACACCGTGGCTGACCTGGTGGCTAGCGATGCCAAAGGGTTACGCGCCCAATACGGCGTGGTGGTCGAGCGGAT
>NZ_JRJY01000032.1:1008-1746 GCF_000801015.1 Aeromonas sp. ZOR0001
CGGGATTGGCCCCACCAAGACCCTCGCCAAGCTGGCAAACTATGCAGCCAAGAAGTGGCCTGCCACTGGCGGCGTCGTGGACTTGCGTGACGAGCTGCGCCGTGCCCGGCTGATGGCTATCACCCCGGTGGACGAGGTGTGGGGCATAGGACGGCGCTTGGGAGCCAAGTTGGTGGCACAAGGCATCAACACCGTTGCTGACCTGGTGGCTAGCGACGCCAAAGGGTTACGCGCCCAATACGGCGTGGTGGTCGAGCGGATCGTACAGGAGCTGCGTGGCCTGCCTTGCGCAGAGCTGACCGTTGAACCGGCGGCGAAGCAGCAGATCCTCTCGAGCCGTTCCTTTGGTGAGCGCGTGACTGACCGTGGGGAAATGGCCCAAGCGTTGTCAGGCTTTATGGCTCGTGCTGCCGAGAAGTTGCGGGCCGAGGGAATGTGTTGCCAGCGGGTGCATCTGTTCGTGCGGACCAGCCCCTTTGACGAACGTGCGCCTTACTACAGTGAGCAGGCTGGCGTTCGGCTGGTCTGCCCTAGCGATGACACCCGGTTGCTGCTGCAGCAAGTGAACGTGCTGCTACCGCAGATTTGGCGCGACGGTTACCGTTATCAGAAGGGGGGCGTCATGCTGAGTGAGTTCACCCCCAAGGGGCAGCAACAGGCCGACCTGTTTGCCCCGTCCTCCGCTCAATCAGATGCGCTGATGGCAGTGATGGACCAGATCAAAGCCAAGGGATTGGG
>NZ_JRJY01000032.1:1880-2195 GCF_000801015.1 Aeromonas sp. ZOR0001
CGACCGTGGAGAAATGGCCCAAGCGTTGTCGGGCTTTATGGCTCGCGCAGCCGAGAAGCTGCGGGCCGAGGGGATGTGTTGCCAGCGGGTGCACCTGTTCGTGCGAACCAGCCCCTTTGATGAACGAGCCCCTTACTACAGTGAGCAGGCTGGCGTCCGGCTGGTCTGCCCTAGCGATGATACCCGGTTGCTGCTGCAGCAAGTGAACGTGCTGCTACCGCAGATTTGGCGCGACGGTTACCGTTATCAGAAGGGGGGCGTCATGCTGAGTGAGTTCACCCCCAAGGGGCAGCAACAGGCCGACCTGTTTGCCCC
>NZ_JRJY01000011.1:0-8983 GCF_000801015.1 Aeromonas sp. ZOR0001
GGGGTACCGTTTTGTTATCCGGTTTGAAGCCGTATGACCACTCCATTTTGTGGGCAACTGTCAGGTGAATACCATCTCCATACAGTCGGGGCAAGCGGGGCGTGCAGCCGATTGATGACAATAAAAAAAGCCGGCATGAAGCCGGCTTTTGCGTGATGGCTGCCCGTTAGTGGGAAGTGGCGCCAGAGGCACCCAGCCCGGTTTGGGAGCGAACGAACTGCGGCAGGAACTTGGCATGCTCGTCGGCGGCGTTCTGGGAGCTGTCGGTGATGGAGAAGAACCAGATCCCGACGAAGGCCAACCCCATCGAGAAGAGGGCAGGGTATTCGTAGGGGAAGATGGCCTGGGCATGGCCCAACACTTTCACCCACACGGTCGGGCCCAGGATCATCAGGGTCACTGCGCTCGCCAGTCCCAGCCAGCCCCCGTAGACGGCGCCACGGGTGGTCAGGCGTGACCAGAACATGGAGAGGAACAGCACCGGGAAGTTGCAGCTGGCGGCGATGGAGAAGGCCAGACCGACCATGAAGGCGATGTTCTGCTTCTCGAACAGGATCCCCAGACCAATGGCAACCACACCCAGCACCAGAGTCGTCATCTTGGAGACGCGCAGTTCATCGGTCTCGTTGGCCTTGCCCTTCTTCAACACACTGGCGTAGAGGTCATGGGAGACCGCAGAGGCACCGGCCAGGGTCAATCCGGCGACTACCGCCAGAATGGTGGCAAATGCCACGGCAGAGATGAAGCCGAGGAACAGACTTCCACCCACTGCATCAGCCAGGTGGACGGCTGCCATGTTGGTGCCGCCCAGCAGGGCGCCGGTGGCATCCTTGAAGGCCGGATTGGTGCTTACCAGCAGGATGGCACCAAAACCGATGATGAAGGTGAGAATGTAGAAGTAACCGATAAAGCCAGTGGCGTAGAACACCGATTTACGCGCTTCCTTGGCATCGCTCACGGTGAAGAAGCGCATCAGGATGTGGGGCAGGCCGGCGGTACCGAACATCAATGCCAGACCGAGCGAGATGGCGGAGATGGGGTCGGAGACCAGCCCGCCCGGGCTCATGATGGCGGAGCCTTTCTCGTGCACTTTGACCGCTTCGCTAAACAGGGCGCCGATGTCGAAGTTGACTGACTTCATCACCATGATGGCCATGAAGCTGGCACCGGAGAGCAGCATCACTGCCTTGATGATCTGAACCCAGGTAGTGGCCAGCATGCCGCCAAACAGCACGTAGAGCACCATCAGGATACCGACCAGCACCACGGCCACATGGTATTGCAGGCCAAACAGCAGCTCGATCAGTTTGCCGGCACCGACCATCTGGGCGATCAGGTAGAGGGCGACCACCACCAGCGAACCGCAGGCGGAGAGGGTGCGCACTTCAGTCTGTTTGAGACGATAGGAGGCGACATCGGCGAAGGTGTATTTGCCGAGATTGCGCAGCCGTTCGGCGATCAGGAACAGAATGATGGGCCAGCCCACCAGAAAGCCGATGGAGTAGATGAGGCCGTCATAGCCGGAGGTGTAGACCAGCGCGGAGATCCCGAGGAAGGAGGCGGCGGACATATAGTCACCGGCGATGGCCAGACCGTTCTGGAAGCCGGTGATACGGCCACCGGCAGCATAGTAGTCGGAAGCCGAGCGGTTGCGCTTGGAGGCCCAGTAGGTGATGAACAGGGTAGCGGCCACAAACACCAGAAACATCACGATGGCGGCGACATTAAGGGGCTGACGCTCCACGGCGCCCGAGATTGCATCGGCCGCCAGCAGGGGAGAGGAGGCCAGTGAGGTCAACAGCAGCAACTTGCCTTTCATGATTGCACTCCCTTGAGGATCTTCTGGTTCAGTTCATCAAATTCGCCGTTGGCGCGAAAGACATAGACGCCGGTCAACACGAAGGAGGAGAGGATCAATCCTACCCCGACAGGAATGCCGCGAGTAATGGTCGACCCTTCGCTCAAGGGGGTGCCCAGCCAACCGGGGGCAAAGGCGATGAGCAGAATAAACGCCAGGTAGAGTCCCAGCATCAGAGCCGAGAGGGCCCAGGCAAAACGCTGGCGCTTGGCGACCAGCTCCTGGAAGTTGGGATCTTGCTGGATCCTCAGATAGCTTTGCTGTTCCATTGCAGTTCTCCATGACATGAGTGTCAGCGGTGGATGGGGTAACCCCGACGAGCAGGCAATCTGCTCATGTAAGCAAAATGTGAATTAAATGTTATTTCTCGACAATTAGACTTTGGGATAAGTGAGCGGCGAGCCGCAGGTCAGGCGCAGGTAGATGAGCGCGGCCGTGGTGGCATCGGCAAGGGCATCGTGGGCGGGCAGGGATGGGAGTTCAAGGTGGCCGCAGATGGCACTTAAACGTAGGTCAATGGCTGCATCGGGATAGCGGCGATAGAGGTGGTCGTGATAGAGCTGGCTTACCTCGATCCCTCGCTGGGGCAGAGTCAATCCCCACAATTTCTGGCAGGCGAGATTGAGAATACGCAGATCGTAGGCGATGTGATAGCCCACCAGTTCACGGGGGCCGATAAAGTGAAGCAGCAGGCGCAGTGCGGCTTCCAGCTCCATTCCCTGTTGCAGATCCTGATGGCGCAGACCGTGGATCACCACAGATTGGTCGGTCAGGCTGGCCGGTGGCTGCACCTTGATGGCGAGGGCCTCGCCGGTCAGCAGCCGGTTACCCTGAATGCGCACCGCCCCGATGGAGACGATCTCGGCCTGCTCGGGATCGAGACTGGTGGTCTCGAAATCGAGGGCGATCCGTTCATCTTCCGGTGGGGTGGCAAAGAGTGGCGCGAACTCGCCCGTTCGGAACGCACGGCCATACCAGTAGCGTCGAACGCGGTTCAACATGGCTATTGTCTCAGACGAAAGTGCAAGGTGAGCCACTGCTGGAACTTCTTCACCTGATGCAGCGCCTGGCGCAGCAGGTCCCGCTCGCTGTGGCTGAGCTCGCTTGTCTGCACCCGACTATTGCCTCCCTTTAGCTGGCTGCGCAGCCTCAGCCGGATAAAGAGCCGGAACGCCTCCGCCAGATTGCTGCCATAGTCGGCACTGAGCCGATCGGCGGCCACCAGTGCGTCGATACGCCCCAGGGTTGAAGTCTCCAGAATGCCTGCCTCAAGGGCCAGCATCCGGATGCCGTGCACCAGCGGGAACAGGCCGCCCCGCTTCAGATCCAGCCCTTCCGGTGGCTGCTCCAGCCGGCCAAACAGGGTGAGGGGGGCATGAAAGGCCACTGCCGGTCGCACCATCTCCGCCAGCAGATCCCGCCTGTCCGCCAACTGCTCGCGCAGCGCTCTGGCAACTGGCAGATGCAGTTGGCGATCCCCCGCGATGGGGTGAGCATCGGCCAGGGTGGCGAGCCAGAGCAGCTCATCCTCTTTTGCCGTGGTGCAGGCGCAGGCAATGGCGCTTTGCCACTCGCTGCCTGTTTTCACCCAGGCCGGATTGTTCACCATCACCTGCCCGGGGCACAGCGGGTAGCCGAGGCGCTCCAGCATGGCGCTGAATTCGGCCAGATCGGCTGCCTGGGTGGGCCATGCCAGCCCTTCTGGCAGGATCAGGGCGTTGTCCTGATCGGTTTTGAGGATCTGCTCGCCGCGCCCCTCCGAGCCCAGCATCAGCAGGCAGACCTTATCCTGCACCTCGGGGGGGAGCACCAGCGCAAAGGCTTTGGCGATCAGCTGCTCGTTGATGGTGGCGATCAGCTTCATCAAAAAGGCGGTGTGGATCCCCTGGGCAAACAGCGAGCGGGTCAATTGCTGCTGCTCGCGGGCCACCGCCTCCAGTGCCGGCAGGCTGTCGGCGCGGGCGATACGCAACGTCAACACGTGGGAGTGGGTCGAGAAGAGCCCCAGCACCTGAGTCAGTTGCAGGATCCCCGCCACCTCATTGCCGCGCCACACCACCAGTCGCTTGATGCGATGGCGGGTCATCAGCAGCAGGGCATCAAACAGATAGCTCTCCAGCGGCAGACCAATCAGGGGCGTGGGGGTCAGCACCGAGAGCGGGGCCGTCAGCGGCAATCCCTTGAGGGTCAGGGCGTGGAGCAAGGTCTTGCGGGTTGCCAGCGTGAGGGAGCCGTCGTGGGCCGGGTAGAGCAGGCAATCGGTCCCCTTGCTCACCATGGCTTCGGTGGCCGCCAGCAGTGACAGCTTGCTGTCGACGATAAGCGGTGCCTGCAGGTGGCCGGGTTCGATGCGGGTCAGGATAAATTCAGCCAGATTCTTCTGCCCCAGTTGTTCGCGTTGCTCCTGCTGGCGCTGGCGCTCGGCCAGATTGGCGGTGAAGTAGCTGGCAAACTGCGGATCCTGCTCACAGAGCGTCAGAAAGGTGTGGCGAGGGATGAGCTGACAGAGGCTATCTTCCAGCGCGGTGAAGCGGTGGCGGCAGCGGCCGTCAAACTGGGCGCGCACATCGAACAGATCATCGACCCCGTAATCACCAAACTGGTGGTGAGGTGCCGACTCTTCCACCGCACCCTTGATGACGAGATAGAGGCCGGGAGGCTCGTCCCCCTCTTTTAGCAGCAGCTCCCCGGCCCGAAAATAGCAGAGCGAGAGGTGACGGGAGAGCCGCTCGCGCGCCTCCTCATCCAGTCTGTCGAACGGTGGTCTGGCAAAATTGAACAGGGTTGACATGACAGCGTCCTCTGCTGGCTTGCGGCACTCATGCAGCTCCCAGTGTGACAAAGGGAGGAGGAGGCGACCAGCCGACTTTAGTCTCAGCTGTACCGCCTGTTCACACTCTGATAACTTGGTGGTATGACCAGTGAGTCAGTTTCAGGGATCAAGGAGAGGACAAGGGAGATGGAAAAACCAAGGGTCAAGTGCGAGATCCACGACGGGATTGCCGAAGTGATGCTGACGCGGGGGGACAAACTCAATGCGCTGGACCGCGCCATGTTCAGCGCCATCGACGAGACGCTGACGCAACTCGCTCAGCAAAAGGGGCTGCGGGCGGTGATCCTGCATGGTGAGGGGCGGGCCTTCTGCGCCGGACTGGATGTGAAATCCATGCTCAAGCAGCCAGTGGCGGCGCTCGATATTCTCAAGCGCGAGGCGGACGAAGCGACCAATCTGGCCCAGCGGGTCGCCTATGGCTGGCATCAGCTGCCTGTGCCGGTGATTGCGGTGACCCAGGGAGTCTGTTTTGGCGGTGGCTTGCAGATTGCGCTCGGGGCCGATTTTCGCTTCAGCACCCCCGATTGCCGCTTCTCGGTGATGGAGATCAAGTGGGGGATCATCCCCGACATGAGTGGCAGTGTCACCATGCGCAACTTGATGGGGCTGGATACCGCCATGGAGCTGGCCATGAGCGGGCGCGAGCTCGATGCCATCGAGGCTAAAGCTCTCGGGATGGTGAGCCGGGTCTGCGCCGATCCGCTGGTGGAGGCGCGGGAGTTTGCCCGCACCCTGATCACCAAGTCGCCCGATGCCTTGGCGGGGATCAAGCAGCTCTACAGTCAGGCCTGGGCTCGCAGCGATGAAGCCATGCTCAAAGAGGAGACCCGCCTGCAAAAGCAGATCCTGGGGCGACCCAATCAGTGGCGGGCCACCCTTAACAGCCTGTTTCGCTGGCGGCTGCCCTTCGGGCCGCGCCGCAATCCGCTCTGACTGCGAGCTGCACGAGCGATCTACGGTATGCCCGACTACTTGGGTGGCTTGCATCGGCCCTGCTCAACCAGGATGCCACCCTGTTTCGGCGTAAATATTTCCTCAACGGCGCCCATATGGGCTTCATCTTCTATGCCACCGACCCGAACATGGATGACGATACCGAGGAGGAGATGAAGGAGATGATCGCGAGCAGCAAGGGGGTGGGGAATTTCCGCTCCATGTTTGTGAACATCCCGGACGGCAAGCCTGATGGCATCAAGTTGATCCCGGTGGGGGATATCGCCACCAAGGACGAGTTCGCGGCCATCAAGGGGATCACCGCCCAGGATGTACTGACCAGCCACCGCTTCCCGGCGGCGCTGGCTGGTATCATTCCGACCAATGGCGGGGGAGGGCTCGGGGATCCCGAGAAGTACGATGCCACCTATGCCCGCAACGAGGTGCTCCCGCTGTGCGAGCTTATCCAGGATGATCAACAGCGCGGGACTCCCGTCTCCCTGCGGGCCGATTTTCGGGAGAATATCGGTTCAACTGTATAAACAAACAGTGTCTGCTATGGCAAGATAGGCTGTTGATTTGGATAGAAAAGGGGGCGTAATGCGGGTTTATTGCAAAGTGTGTGGCCAGCGGGGCCGCATTACCAAGACCAACCGACTGAGCGACGATGTCTCGGATCTCTACTGCCAGTGCACCGATGCCGAGTGTGGCCACAGCTGGGTGGCCACCCTGGCGTTCGCACACACCCTCAGCCCCTCGGCCAAGACTACCAACCAGCTGGTGCTGAGCTTGATGGGATCGCTAACGCCAGAGGGGCGGCAGCTGGTGCTGCAAGGATTGAATGGATCGTAACAAGATGGATTTAAGTGCCGCAGACGCATGACATCATTCATCGAATATCTATTAGTTGTCAGGACTGACAGGGCAAGCAACATAAGCGAGTATTGTTACAAGGACCTTATGTGCCGCGAAATATCGTAAATAAGTCCCCACCACCTATGTATGAAGTTTTGTTTTTCCTAGCGTTCAAGCCCGCTTAGGTGGGCTCCCCCCATGGCTGTCTGTTGCGAGCGTCCAGTGCTCACCAGAGGTTCATAGTGGTAGGGTTGGCCAGCCCAGCCCTTCATCACCTAGCGCGCAGTCAAGGCCCAGTTTCGCCAGCCCGCTTTATGTGTGGAAAATCACGCTGGTGAATTATGGAGGGCAGGGAACGGTTCCCACGTTAAGAACTGGCCACACACTTGGACCCTGATCCTGTTTGTTATCCCTCACTTTCTGTCAGAGCCTTTATTGTTTAATAAGATATCTCTGTTTGGGTTGCAAAGTCATTCTTGTTCAGTGTTATATCGTTGTTGTATATCTTAATAAAAGTAACTTCGAACAAAATTTTTCTGGTGAGGGTGGTTGTCATTTGGTACCATTTGGAGTAGTTTTAATTAAATATTATGCGAGATGGTTAAGTTAGGAGACTATATTCTATTTATAAGTTCAATTAATTATGAAATATAAGGAAAGGTGTATTATATACATCATCATTTTTATGAATGCGCTAAAGATAGTCAGGTTTTATTTTGAGACCATTGATTATTCTTCTCATTTTTATTAAAAAAGGGTGGCGGAGTGAAAATACAACAACTCTATGAGCAGATTTATAGAGAACTACTCAAGGTATACCCAGAAAAACCTTGGCTAAAAATAATGTCAAAAATGTCAGCAGACAAAAATATCGCAATCAATAAATATGGCGAGAGAATTATAGCCTATGGATTATATCTATGGGAAAGTAAACGCTTTCATAGGTGCGATCAATATGAAAAAAATGCAATTGCGGAAGCGTTTTTTTATAGTGCAAAATTCTTGGAATTATATGTAAAAATGTCCGCTAGTGAACAGGGTATATTAAAGCCGAGATTTGGTTCTGCCATTAAAGAGTCAGAGGACATGAGGGCGTTAATATTCGAAGTTTTCACAAATCACTATCTAGTCAAACTCGGATACTCAGTTGAAAACATGGATATGAGCGGTTCTGGTGATACATATGATTATTTGGTAAGAAAAAATGGCCATGAGGTTCAAGTAGAATGCAAGTCATTTTCTTATGATAAAGGACTAAATATTAGTGCTGACGAAGCGCAGAAGTTAAGCGCTCTTATTTTGGAGCGAGGATTAAATCCCAAGCAACCAACTAAAAATGCAGTCACATTTGTTACCGTTGGACTTTTAGTCGAATTTCCAGAAGAAAAATGTGAACAAGATCTGTTGTTGGATGAAATATTTCATTGTCTAGAGGATAAATGTTTTTGTTCAGACAAAATCACATTGTACACTGAGACTTTTGAACATGTGGAAAACATTGATGAAAATGAGTGCTGGGAAAAACTGAAAAATAATGGTGATGAGATTGAATTGGCCTTTTCTATTTCAGAGCCCGTAGGTGAAAATAGTAGGGTGGCATTGAGCATTACTGCTAATTTAAAAAAATCTTTACTTCGCGAGTTTGAGAATAAATGTAAGGATGTTACAAAGAGACAATTTAAAGTTGATAGGCCGGGGGTGATTTTTGTTCATATTTCACATATAGATACATATAGAGCGTTAAAATCCAGCAAACAATTTGAAAATAAAATAAAAAATATTTTTTCTCAGTCACACATATATGGTTTACTTTTGGTGTCTAATATCGGCGCTCTAACGCAGAAGGACTATCCTTTTTTTTACATAGCACCATGTTTAAAATTCTATAAAAATGAGGCTAGTACATTTAATAACATTGCGCTCTCATTTAAAAATGGATAATTGTGGCACTATAGGACAAATCCCTCAACTAAAAAGATATAGATAACTATATATTATTCGTTAGTTATTCCTAAGGTTATGGGGGAATTCAATAACGTTCAATATAATAGCGAGGGCCTATGGGCGGATGCGGTGGCACAGGCCACCGTATTCTGTTTGTCCTGTAGCATCCCCACCCATTGGTTGGTCGAGTTGGCTGGCCAGCGTTGCTGGAGAATGCAGGTCACCCGATTATCTAAGCGGCGATACTCTTCTCGGCTTACGGTCTGTTTGCTGTTCATGTCCACTCCTCGCTGTAGTCGTTCTGTCCTTGTAGCCATTCCTGAGTATCCAATCCCTCCAGCACCCGCCACATCTCCGACTGATATGGCTCCGGCAGCATCTCGATCCAGCGGTGTGCCCCGGCGTGGCCTTGTGCCTGGTAGACCTCGCCGCACAGCTCAACCAGCATAGGCCAGTCCGGATCGTCTTCCTGTACCGCGTATTCATCCAGCTGGCCCTGTTCGGCTGGCTGTAGTCCCTCGGTAATCCCCCCGAAAAACTGAGGTGCTCATAAGTAGAAT
>NZ_JRJY01000058.1:0-318 GCF_000801015.1 Aeromonas sp. ZOR0001
CGCCCGTCGCATCCGGTCGGCATGATCGATGTCGTTGCAGAACACGATGGTCTTGGCCATCGGGTCGGTTTTCTTGAGGTAGTTGGTGATGGTTTCGGCCACCAGCTGGGTACGCTCGTCGATCACCAGAGTGCGGTCAAAATCCTTCTGGTTATAGATACGGTCTTCAATCAGGTTGCCCTGTTTGTCCATCTGCCCTTTGGTGGGACGCCACCCCTGCAGATCGACATCGATATCGACCCGCACCACCTTGTAGGGGGCAAGAAAACCATCTTCGATTCCCTCTTTGAGGGAGTAGGTATAAACAGGGTCACCGAA
>NZ_JRJY01000013.1:0-1013 GCF_000801015.1 Aeromonas sp. ZOR0001
TCGATTCCCTCTTTGAGGGAGTAGGTATAAACAGGGTCACCGAAGTAATCGGTACTGGAGACGGTCTCGGTCTCTTTGGGCGTGGCGGTGAGACCAATCTGGGTAGCCGATGAGAAGTATTCGAGGATCTCGCGCCAGGCGCTGTCTTCAGCGGCACTGCCCCGATGGCACTCATCCACCACGATCAGGTCGAAGAAGTCGGGGGAGACCTGCTTGAAGGCTTTCTGCGACTCTTCCGGCCCGGTGAGCGCCTGATATAGGGCAAGGTGGATCTCATAGGCGGGGTCGATCGTGCGCCCGGTGACCTTGGTCATGGCCGAGCCAAAGGACTGAAAATCATTGATCTTGGTTTGATCTACCAGAATGTTGCGATCGGCCAGAAACAGGATGCGCTTCTTGGCGCCCGCCTTCCACAAACGCCAGATGATCTGGAATGCGGTGTAGGTCTTGCCGGTGCCGGTGGCCATTACCAGCAATACCCGATCCTCATCTTTCGAGATGGCTTCTACGGTCTTGTTGATGGCCTGCAGCTGGTAATAGCGGGGAGATTTGCCGCTGCCATCCGAGTAATAGTCCTGACTGATGACAGGCAACTGTGCCTGGGTGTAACCCTTCCAGGTGCAGAGTTTGTCCCAAAGCTGGCCCGGGCTGGGGAAGTCCTCCAGCGCGATCTCGGATTCCAGCTTGGCTGGATTGGTCTTGTCATGAAATACAAAGCCATCGCCATTGCTGGCAAACGTGAACGGCACATCCAGCAGACGGGCATAATCGAGCCCCTGTTGCATCCCCTTGCCAATCTCATGCTTGTTGGCTTTGGCCTCGATCACCGCCAGTGGCAAGCCCATCTTGTGATAGAGCACGATATCGGCCGATTTGACCTTCTTGCGTGCCGCCATCTGGCCGCGCACCACCACCTTGCCATCCCGCAACGGTACTTCTTGGCGGATCTGGGTCAGATCATCCCACCCAGCAGCCTTGATAGCAGGCAGCAGGTATTTCGAGATGATGTCGGC
>NZ_JRJY01000071.1:0-14354 GCF_000801015.1 Aeromonas sp. ZOR0001
CATGGTAGGGGTCGTTGGTTCGAATCCAATTAAACCCACCACTTCTGCATAAAGAAATAAAAGCCGCATTGCGCACCCTGCGTCCTTAGCTCAGCTGGTTAGAGCATCACCTTGACATGGTGGGGGTCGGTGGTTCGAATCCACTAGGACGCACCAGATTATAAAAAGCCCGCTCATCGAGCGGGCTTTTTGCATTCTGTCCGCCCTCCCTTCCCCGCCAATCTGTTCATCACCGACCGGGCAATGGCGCAGAACCTTGTTCCCATAAAAAACCTGTGCCATCCGATAAACGACACGGGCCGGATAGATGCCGCCAGCGCCTCAGCTCTGCACGGCAATCTCGTACTTCTTTATCTTGCGATAGAGGGTGGCAATCCCAATCCCCAGCGCCTGTGCGGCCAGTTTTTTGTTGCCAAGCCGCTGCAGGGTCTCTTCTATCATCTGTTTTTCCATGCTCTCAAGGCCGCTCTCACCCGGAACGGGTTCAGGCAGCTTCTCCGGCGTGGCGGCGAGCGGAGCTGTGGCAGGCACATTGAACGACGCATCCAGATTGGTCACCGGGATCGACTGGGCCGCCACGCGATGGGGCTCCTGATTGCGGATGATGTTGGGGGGCAGCAGACTGGCGTCAATCACTTCGCCCGCCTGGCTGACGTTGACCAGATATTCGATGAGGTTGCTGAGCTCGCGCACGTTGCCCGGCCAGCGATACCCCTTGAGCAGCGCCATCACCTCGGGAGCCAAACCGGGATAGACAATGCCAATGCGGCTGGTGTGCAGGTTGAGGAAGTAGTGGGTCAGCAGCTCCACGTCCCCTTCCCGCTCCCGCAGTGGCGGCAGGTTGAGGGGGATGACGTTGATGCGGTAGTAGAGATCCTCGCGAAACTTCCCTTCGACGATGTATTGATCGAGATGCTGGTGAGTAGCGGCGATGATGCGAATATCCACCGGCACCGGTCGGCTGGCCCCGATGGGGGTCACCTCCCGCAGCTCCAGCACCCGCAGCAGCTTGGCCTGCATGGTGAGCGGCATGTCGCCAATCTCGTCAAGGAACAGGGTGCCCTGATGGGCTGCCTGGATCAGGCCCTGCTTGCCACCGCTGGAAGCACCGGTAAAGGAGCCCTTCACATAGCCAAACAGCTCGCTCTCCAGCAGTTGTTCGGGAATGGCGGCACAGTTGATGGCAATAAAAGGCTTGTCCTGACGGGGACTCAGGCGATGGACAGCGCGGGCCACCACCTCTTTACCGGTGCCGCTCTCGCCACAAATCAGCACGCTGGAGGGGCTCTGGGCGATGCGGTGCAGCAGTCGCTTGAGGGTGCGCATCGGCTTGCTCTCGCCGATCAGCTGATCGATCCGCACATCCGGATCCGGCTCCTGCACCTGACCGGAGTGGGACTGGTGAAACGCCATCAGAAAGAGCTGCTGGCCCTGCACATGGTGTAGCTGGCCGATGATCAGCTCCTGACGCCCCTCAAAGGTGATGATGTGCTGAAGATGACCACTCAGCCCCTGTTGGGAGAAAGTGAGCGGGCGGATCCCCACTTCGCGCCCCTGCAGCTGTTCCTGCTGGCAACCCAGATGATGGAGCGCCGCCTCGTTGGCGTAGAGCAGTTGACTCTTGTCATCGAGCAGCAGGCAGCCCTGATCCATGTTGGTCATCAGATTGAGGAACACCTTGTTGACCCCGTCCGACAGCCCGCGCGAATCGAGCAACTTGGCCACAAAGATGGTGGAAATGTGGCGCACATAGTCGCACACATCCTGCAGATTGTTGTTGAGGCGCGCCTGCTGCTCGTCGCTGAAGGCCACCAGACTGATCACGCCGATGCAGCGCTCGTCCACCATGATGGGGACCCCGAGGAAGGCGCGCTCACGGCAGCTCTCCTTGCAGGTACAGCCGTCACACACGGGATCATCGCTGGTGTGGGTAACGATCTTCTCCCGCTGATTATCAATCACATAGCGCAGCAGGCGGGAATCCCCCTCCAGCTGACGTCCGAAGAACTTGCCATAAGGCCCGGTGCCAGCCACCCGAACCATATCGGCATCCACAATCTCGACCTCAAGCTGCAGCACACTCGCCAGCATCTTGGCAAAGCGCAAGATGGTCGGCTGGATCTGCATCAACAGACACTGGTTGCTCACGGATCTCATCCATCATTCCTTTTTGTTCTTGTTATCCTCCCCCTAAAGGGAGTCATGCTAGCCAGATACTAAGGGATATCAGGGGGAACTACTTCGGGGGGGATCACGAAAAGGGAAAATGATCTGCATCCTCCGCGACTTCAGAGGTACAGATAAAATTCAATAAAAACATAAAGATGAAAACACATGCAGCGAGATGAATCACTTGGGCCAGCCAAGCCTGCTGATCCGCAAAGTCCATCGACAGATCATGCTGAATGTGGGGAACCCAACCTCTGAAATGGCATTTGGTTCACGCACCACGTACCTGTTTCAAGACTTGGCACTCATGGTCGAAATCCGCTTTATCTTGCGGCTGAATGTAACTTTGCCAGCGGGCAAACAGCTCGGCCGTCGGATAACGGTGCAGACGAATACCGGTGCGATAGAGTTTGGGAAAGAGTGGGTCAGGCTGGGATCTCACGACCAGACCGCGCAGCTTCTCGCCAGAGGGAATGGCAATCACCAGCTCATCCCCCTCTTTCAACCGTATGGCCCCCAGAATGCCGATGCCGCCGATGGCTATGTCGCGCACCACCACATAGGGCACCGGGTTGAGCAACTCCAAAAACCAGTTGCGACGGCTGCATTGTGCCTTGTAACCACCGCCACTGAGGATAAAACGGCGGTGTCTGCGCCAGTCATAACCGGTAGGCAATGCCGGGTCATAGCGCGATTTTGCCTGCCCCACAGGATCAGATTGCTCACTTGTGCTCATCCGGTTTCCCTCACTGGCATTGGTTAAACAGTGTCAGTCAGCTCTTTTTCAACTATAGCTGTCGCCGTTAGCCCTGGGGCTCAGGGCCGGATACGGGGACGACAGATATATCACGGAGGCAATAATGGACAGAGATGGCATGGATTAGATGCGAACTACTGCGACTCGGTTCGATCAAGCAATAGACCAGTGAGTCGCACCGCCGCAGCGATGCAATCTGACTTAGCCGGGCAGATGAAGTGCCAGCCAGACCGCCAGCGGGATCACTAGCACAGAGAGGGCATTGCCGCCGAGCACGATACTGGCCACCTTGTCCGGCTGACAGTGATACTGCTCGCAGAGCATGTAATTCAACACCGCAGGGGGCAAGGAAACCGACAACATCAACAGCGGGATCCACTCCGTCTTGAGGGGCAACAGCCAGATCGCCAGCAGCAGCGACAATCCCCCCGCCAGCAGATAGAGCAGGTTGCACTTGAGCGCGAGGCCCAGGTGATCGAGTTCTCCCTCCATCAGGCGAATGCCCAGCGCAAAGAGCATCAGGGGCACCGAGATCTGGCCGAGCAGCGAGGCCGTGGTCACCACATATTCCGGCAGCGTAATGTGCAAGTTGGCCACCAGCAAACCGGCCAGCGCGGACCACAGTACCGGGCTGCGCAGCCACAGCCAGCGGGAGGTATTGGCCGAGAGGATAAACATGCCGACCGAGAAGTGCAGCAGATTGGAGAGCACAAAGAGGATCACGATGGCCCCCAGTTGCTGCTCGCCAAATGCCAGCACCATCAAGGGGATACCAAGATTGCCGGTATTTCGGAACATGGCGGGCAAGATCAGCGCTGCCCGCTCAATCCCTTTGAGTTTGAGCAGCGCGAGCAGCAGACCGGGTAACAGAATAACCAGCGCCCCCGCCGCAATCAGCGGCATATGCTCCGCCAGCGCCAGCGGATACTTGACCAGCGCGGAGAAGACTAGCGCAGGGGTAAACAGCTCGATATTGGCCCGATTGACGTAACCGAGCGCAGCCCCCGGTCGCAATCGCCCGTAGAGTGCACCGAGCCCGACCACACCGAACACCGGAATGACGATATTGAGCAAGGCGCTGAACATGGGCTGCGTCCGTTACAGTTCGCGGGCCGGTTTGCCCATCAGCACCACCGGATCCAGCGTCACTTCCAGTGCGCCGTTACTGACCCAGAGCTGACCATCGGAGATAGTGCAGGTGAGCTGCATGGTACGCTCGACCATGGCGGTGAGCGGCAGTGTCTGGCTGTCGGAGAGTTCGATGATGCTGAGGTTGTCATGCTGGCTCAGCTTGCCCTGGTTCTGCTTCCACCAAACGCTGGTGCCACGACCACCGTAGAGATAGAGCACCACCTGACGGGCGCGGTTGCAGGCCTTTTTCAGCCGTTTTTCATCGGGTTGGCCCAGCTCGATCCAGAGCTCTATTTCGTCCGAGTAGTTCTTGCACCAGAGCTCGGGTTCGTCATCGGCGCTCAATCCCTTGGTGAACTCCAGTCGCTCAGCGGCGTGCCAAGCAAAAGCCGCCAGCCGGATCATCATCCGCTCATCGGTTTCGGAGGGGTGGCGCGCCAGCGTGAGGGAGAAGTCCTGATACAGATTGCGATCCATATCAGACAAACTGATCTGGGCCTTGAATACGGTTGCCTTGAGAGCCATAGAAAACCTTGAACCCCTGATAAGAGAAGGGTGAGTGGGAAATACGGGCGCCAGTGTAATCAAAATCGGCGGCAGGTTCGACCATCCTGACCAAAGATTTCCCCTTCCCTGCCGGGATAAGTGCTTTAAAAAACACAAAAAACAAATGCCAGTCCGAAGACTGGCATTTGGCGGCATGGAGAAGCGACTCACTTCTCGGCGGACTGTACCCCGAACGCATTCAGCAGCATGCAACAGGTCACTGCCACCGCCACGAATCCGCTCAGAAAGATAAAGGGCATGGCCCCGTATCCCAGTACTGTCCAGATGGTGTGTTCAAGAAGACTCATTGTTGTGTCCTTCATCCGGTGAAAGGTGTGTTCCTTCTGGCGGATATTGGCTCCGCTCTTGATGCCTCCATTTGACCTCAATCAGCGGTTGGGTCCTATGCCACCAAAGTGATAAATGCAGGGTTCATTTGCGCTGGATCAAGCTTTTTGGCCAAATATCCATGCAGTTCAAGCAATTACCACCGCCAATCAAGGATAGACACAAACACGACAGAATAAAAAAACGCGCCGGATGGCGCGTTTCTTGGACAGCACAGGCAAGGGATCAGTTGTCGCACAGATCGCTTGGCATGTCCTGACGCAGGCGGGTCCAGAGCTTGCCGGACTCGATACCGTACTGACGCACCGTCATGAACACGGCTTCGTGGTTCTTGGTCTCCGCCAGATTGAGCAGAGTCTTGTAGTAGGCATCTGCGGTCTCACGGGCCTGCTTGTCGGAGAAGTAGTAGCTGCCGACCCGGCTGTACAACCCTTTGAAACCGTTCAGGATCAAAGCGTAGATCGGATTGCCGGAAGCAAACGCCAGCTGGTGGTGCAGGCGATAATCGAACTCGGCATAAGCCTGGGCGTTGTTCTCGACCCCATCGGCGCCACGCAGGATCTCGGCGGCCTGCTCCGGATTGTGACGGATCGCCCCGCGGATAAAGATGGTGCAGATGTGGGTACGGGCGGAGAGCAGCTGAGCTATCAGATCAGGTACCTTGTCCTGATCCAGACGAGCCAATGTCTCCAGAATATTGAGGCCGGAGGTTTCCCAGAAATTGTTCACTTTGGTCGGCTTGCCATGCTGTATGGTCAACCAGCCATCACGGGCCAGTCGCTGCAGCACTTCGCGCAAGGTAGTCCGCGTCACCCCGATCAACTCGGATAATTCACGCTCGGCGGGCAGAATAGATCCGGGAGGAAAGCGATTGTTCCAGATGGACTCGATGATGTATTCCTCGGCAAACCCAGCTGGGCTCTGCGCTTTTATAACCATGAATTGACTCTGTTGTAATGCGTAAAAAGGCTGACGAATGATATCAAAGCGATGATGGCTGGCAAGCATAAGGTCAGTCCTCTGCTCACATATGGCAAATATAGTGTTGGGAATATGTATCTAATCGCCACGAGGGAGCCAGCCAACCCCGACAAGGTGGTTATAAAACAGACACATGGGCAGAGATCCATCGGCTATCATTTATAATCGTCACGCTTTTTGATTAAAATCACGAGGAATCAGACAGATAAAGGCCAACATCCGGAGGCACAGGTCGAATCATCCTTGACTGCATAGAAGCAGATCCTAACAACAAAGTTGAGACCCATTATCATGCCAATAAGCCTAGGGCAGGCATTCGCCAAGAACTTCTTGGGCAATGCACCACAGTGGTATAAAAGCGCCATCTTGCTATTTCTGGTGATCAATCCGATTGCCTTCCACCTTGATCCTTTCATTGCGGGCTGGTTACTGGTCGTTGAGTTTATCTTCACCCTCGCCATGGCCCTCAAATGCTACCCCCTGCAACCGGGTGGTCTGCTCGCGATCGAAGCCGTGTTGATCGGCATGACCTCCGCCGATCAGGTCAAGCACGAGCTGGTCGCCAATATCGAAGTGCTGCTGTTGCTGGTGTTCATGGTGGCAGGCATCTATTTCATGAAGCAGCTGCTGCTCTATGTCTTCACCAAGCTGCTGATCGGCGTACGCTCCAAGATCCTGCTCTCCCTCTCCTTCTGTCTGGTCTCAGCCTTCCTGTCAGCCTTTCTCGATGCCCTGACCGTGATTGCCGTGGTGATCAGCGTCGCCACCGGCTTTTATGCCATTTATCACAAGGTCTCGTCCGGCAAGGAGTTTGGTCACAGCCATGACCATACCGATGATAAGGAAGTCGCCGAGCTCAATCGCCAAGATCTCGACGATTTTCGTGCCTTCCTGCGCAGCCTGATGATGCATGCCGCCATCGGTACCGCGCTGGGTGGTGTCTGCACCTTGGTGGGCGAGCCGCAAAATCTCATCATCGGCGAGCAAGCCAGCTGGAACTTCGCCGAATTTGCCATTCGCATGTCTCCCGTCACCATCCCCGTCTTTATCTGCGGTCTGCTGACCTGCGTGCTGGTGGAACAGTTCCGCTGGTTTGGCTATGGCGCCCGCCTGCCGGACACGGTGCGCGCCATCATGGAGGAGTACAACCGCTACGAAGAGGCAAAACGCAGCCCGCAAGACAAGGCCAAGCTGATTGTTCAGGCGTTGATTGCGGTCTGGCTGATTGTCGGCTTGGCCATGCACCTGGCAGCCGTTGGTCTGATTGGTCTCTCGGTCATCGTGCTGGCCACCTCCCTGACCGGGATCACCGAGGAGCACTCGCTGGGTAAAGCCTTCCAGGAGGCTCTCCCCTTCACCGCCCTGCTGGCCGTCTTCTTCAGCGTGGTCGCCGTCATCATCGATCAGCAGCTGTTCAAGCCGGTGATCCAGCTGGTACTGGCAGCAAAACCGGAGAACCAGCTGGCCCTCTTCTATCTGGCCAACGGGGTGCTCTCCATGGTCAGTGACAACGTCTTTGTCGGCACCGTCTACATTAATGAGGTAAAGACGGCCATGCTCAATGGTGCCATCGACCGCGCCCAGTTCGATCTGCTGGCGGTAGCCATCAACACAGGTACCAACCTGCCGTCGGTCGCCACCCCCAATGGTCAGGCCGCTTTCCTGTTTATGCTCACTTCGGCATTGGCGCCGCTGCTGCGTCTCTCCTATGGCCGCATGGTCTGGATGGCGCTGCCCTACACATTGGTGCTGGGGCTGATCGGCTTTTTCTCTGTCGAATTGCTGCTTGGTCCTGCCACCGAGTGGTTCTATCAGCATGGATGGCTGGTGATGGAGAGTGCGCTGCCAGCGGTACAGCCGGCGCTGCATTAATCCATTGCGACGGTTTCCGAGGGCCCTTTCAGGGCCCTTTTCTTTTCGGTTCCGCTCTGCTCTAATTCAGCCACTGTTTTTTCTGAGAGATCAATGAGATGATCGAGTTTCTCCGCCGTATTGCCGCCCATCGGCTGGCTTGGGGCCTGTTGGCAGCATCAGCCCTGTTCCTCGAGTTGTGCGCCCTCTTCTTCCAGCATGTGCTGGGCCTCTCCCCGTGCGTGATGTGCGTTTACGAACGGTTGGCGACCCTGGGTGTGCTGGCCGCCGGTCTGCTCGGCATGGTGGCGCCGGATAAGTGGTATGTTCGCTGGAGCGCCATGTTGCTATGGGGCTACAGTGCCTTCCGCGGCTTCCAGCTGGCCCTCAAGCATGTGGACTATCAGGTCAACCCCTCCCCGTTCAACGTCTGCAGCCCGTTTGCCGACTTCCCGAGCTGGGCTCCGCTCGATCAGTGGCTCCCCTGGCTCTTTATGCCGGAAGGGGATTGTGCCCAGATCACCTGGCAGTTCTTCGGTTACTCCATGCCCCAGTGGCTGGTTGTCATCTTCGCCGCTTACCTGTTGGTCTTCACCGTGGTGGCCATCGGCAATCTGGTGAAAGGGCGTTGCTGCAACTGAGTGTCATACCCGCTTGGAGATAAAAAGGGGGAGCCATCATGGCTCCCCCTTTCTCGTACTAATTGATCGTATTTCTGGTTACGCCCTGGCAGTACCCATCTTGGCCTTGACCGCGCCAATTACCATGGGCAACAGGGAGATACCAATGATGCCGAAGATCAGCAGGGTAAAGTTGTGACGCACCACCGGCAGATTGCCAAAGAAGTGACCGGCATAAACGAAGGAGAGTACCCACAGCAGGCCGCCAACCAGGTTGAACGCCAGGAAGCGCGGATAGGTCATGGCCCCCATCCCTGCCACGAACGGCGCAAAGGTACGCACGATGGGCAGGAAGCGGGTGATGATGATGGTCTTGCCGCCATGCTTGGCATAGAAGGCGTGGGTCTTCTCCAGATAATCCCGTCGGAAGATTTTGGAGTCCGGGTTGCGGAACAGCTGCTCGCCGAAGAAGTGACCAATGGTGTAGTTGACCACGTTGCCCAACACGGCAGCGATGATCAGCACGGCCGCCAGGGTATGGACGTCCAGCACGCTGCCCACGGTAAGCGCACCGGCGGCAAACAGCAGGGAGTCACCCGGCAGGAACGGCGTCACTACCAACCCGGTTTCACAGAAGATGATGAGAAACAGGATGGCGTAAACCCAGACGCCATAGTTCTCGAACAGCTCTTTCAAATGCACGTCAACGTGCAGAATAAAGTCGATTGCAAAGAGGATCAGATCCATTTTTTCCATACCCATAAAGTGAACGGCGTGGAGTCTACGCCAATGCCATCCGGGCGACAATCACCGGGCTAGCCTCTTTTTCATCCCGCAGCGCCCACCTTCAAATGAAACCGTTTTTCCGCTTCCTTCGAGGGTGGGAGCACAAAGAGAGATGCCGAGCGCCGTGTTGAAAAGGTGAACTAGGAGACCTGTTCCAGCTCGCTGCGCACTGCAGGGGGCAGGCAACGCTCCCAGCCCCATAGCAACACCAGCAGCAGGGTCACATCATCGAACCATCCCAGCAAGGGCACCACGTCGGGGATAAGATCCACCGGACTGATGCCATAGAGCAGGATAATGATCACCAGGCCCCTCGCCCACCAGGGGGTACAGGGATGGCGAAAGCCCTGATAGAGACGACGAAGTCGTTGCCAGACAAGCCAGCGTTTGCGGCTCATGACTCGATCAACTCGCTGCGCAACTGCTGGATCTGATCCCGTAGTGCCGCCGCCTGCTCGAACTCCAGATCCCGGGCATGCTGGAACATCTGCTCCTCCATCCGCTTGATCTCTTTGGCAATCTCGCTGGCAGAGCGGACATGGTACTCCCCTTGCGGCTCGGCTGCCTTGCGCATCCCCCTGCCTGGTTTGCCTGCCGTGCGGCTGCCCCCCATGTCCATCACATCGCCAATGGATTTGATGAGCCCTTTGGGGGTGATCCCATGCTTGAGGTTATGGGCATGCTGCAAGGCGCGGCGCCGCTCGGTCTCCTCAATGGCTACCTTCATCGAGTTGGTGATGGTATCGCCGTAGAGAATGACCTTGCCGTTGAGGTTACGCGCCGCCCGGCCGATGGTCTGGATCAGCGAGCGAGTGGAGCGCAGAAAGCCCTCTTTATCCGCATCGAGAATCGCCACCAGCGACACCTCCGGCATGTCGAGGCCTTCCCGCAGCAGGTTGATACCCACCAGCACATCGAACTTGCCAAGGCGCAGATCGCGGATGATCTCCACCCGTTCGACCGTATCGATGTCAGAGTGGAGATAGCGCACCTTGACGTCGTGCTCCGCCAGATACTCGGTCAAGTCTTCCGCCATCCGCTTGGTCAGGGTCGTGACCAGCACCCGCTCTTCGACGGCGACCCGCTTGCGGATCTCGGAGAGCAGATCGTCCACCTGCGTGGTCACCGGACGCACCTCGATCTCCGGATCGAGCAGGCCGGTTGGGCGCACCACCTGCTGCACCACATCGCCGCCGGACTTCTCCAGCTCGTAGGGGCCGGGAGTCGCCGAAACAAACACCGTCTGCGGCATCAGCGCTTCAAATTCGTCGAACTTGAGCGGCCGGTTGTCCAGCGCCGAGGGGAGCCGGAAGCCGTACTCCACCAGGGTCTCCTTGCGGGAGCGGTCCCCTTTGAACATGGCGCCAATCTGCGGCACGGTCACGTGGGACTCGTCGATGATGAGCAGGCCGTCCCCCGGCAGGTAGTCAAACAGGGTGGGCGGTGGCTCCCCCGGCGCACGGCCGGAGAGGTAGCGGCTGTAGTTCTCTATGCCGGAGCAGTAACCCAGCTCCTGCATCATCTCCATGTCGAACTGGGTACGCTGGCTGATGCGCTGCTCTTCCACCAACTTGTTGAGGGACAACAGCTGCTCGCGACGGCTGCGCAGCTCCTCCTTGATATGCTCGATAGCCCCCAGAATGGTCTCGCGCGGGGTAGCGTAGTGAGTCTTGGGATAGATGGTGTAACGCACTACCGTCTGCTCGATGGCGCCGGTCAGGGGATCGAACTGGGAGAGGCGCTCCACCTCTTCATCAAAGAGTTCTACCCGCAGGGCCAGCTTGTCCGATTCGGCGGGGTAGATGTCGATCACCTCCCCCCGCACCCGGAAAGTACCGCGTTGAAACGCCATGTCGTTGCGGGTGTACTGCAACTCGGCGAGGCGACGCAGGATATCCCGCTGGTTGATCACATCCCCCACTTTGAGATGCAGCATCATGCTCAGATAAGCTTGGGGATCCCCCAGACCATAGATGGCCGACACCGAAGCAACGATCACCACGTCGCGCCGCTCCAGCAGCGCCTTGGTGGCGGACAATCGCATCTGCTCGATGTGATCGTTGATCGAGGCATCCTTCTCTATAAAGGTGTCGGTGGTCGGCACATAGGCTTCGGGCTGGTAGTAGTCGTAGTAGGAGACGAAATACTCCACCGCGTTGTCGGGGAAGAACTCCTTCATCTCGCCATAGAGCTGGGCGGCCAGGGTCTTGTTGGGAGCCAGGATCATGGTCGGGCGGTTCAGGGGGGCGATGACGTTGGCCATGGTGAAGGTCTTGCCCGAACCGGTCACCCCGAGCAGGGTCTGATGGGCCAGCCCCGACTCGATGCCATCCAGCAGTTGGGCAATCGCCGTGGGCTGATCCCCGGCGGGTTGAAACTGGCTGGCTAACTTGAACAATTTGCTCATGAACACTCCCGACACAAAACAGCAGGAGAGCAGTGTAACCGAGGGTTTGGCAGCGGTACACCCGTGCCATCATCCCGCGAATGGCTTGACCACCTCGGACACCTTCTGTATGATGCTCCTCCTTGCCTGATGTTCCCCCGTAGTTCAGTCGGTAGAACGGCGGACTGTTAATCCGTATGTCACTGGTTCAAGTCCAGTCGGGGGAGCCAATTTCTCACCATCTCGGTGCAAGTTATCCACTTTAGTGCCCTCTCCTGCCAATTTTAATGCACAAGATCCTTCTTGCTGCTGACGCTCCCTTTTGTTACCCGTTCCGGCACGACAGAGTATTCTCCTGTCGCATCTAACTATTTGATTTTTATACAAACATTTTTCTTCCGGTATTTTTTGAACAGCCCTTGCATCCCAGTGCTGGCGCGGCTTTCAGGGCGATAAACAAGTTTCATAAACAGGGTTATCCACAGATTCTGTGGGTAAGTGCAGCAAGCCCCGTCAGGACGCAGGATTGCCCTTGATGGCCCCCGGCAAAGAGTCATTTTGCTGGCCAACCTGATTTTATGCTGTTTTTTTGCTCCCTCCGAAACCACCTGGTGACAGGCTCTATTGGCACTTTTCAGAAGCATCTTTTTGCCAACCCATGCCCCGTGGGCGAACGGGCAAATATCAAGCTGATTTGCCCCTCTATCCACCATGGCGGCCATCGGTTGAATCTGCTGAAACTGATCCCCGCCAAGCAGCTGAACAGCAGAATCTAAAATATCGGCCTGCGCCAGAGCACTTCGGTCGCGGGCAGCAGATTTCACTAATTGACAACGACGGTTACAGCAAAAATTGCCAGATTTCATCCGCTTGTCTCCCTATCACGCCGCCGGTTCCACAAATAGCGTCCGATAACGTCCGATTAATCGCTTCCCTGCGCTTCTTTATTGGGGATAGATCCGGCACAATATCGACCCCACTTTTTTCCTCGGTTTTTCCGGGCATGACCATAGATTTCGTGACACTGCTACATCAAAGCGACTCCCTGCTGCTGTTCGTGGTATTGGCCTTCGGCCTGCTGCTTGGCAAGGTGCGAATTGGCAACTTTCAGATTGGCAACACCATAGGTGTGCTGTTTACCGCCCTGCTGTTTGGCCAGATGGGCTTCGAATTTGCGGCCACCACTGAAAACGTCGGCTTTATGCTGTTCATCTTCTGTGTGGGGATCGAGGCAGGCCCTCACTTCTTCAGCGTCTTCCTGCGCGACGGCATCCACTACATCACCCTGACCCTGGTGATCTTGCTGACCGCCCTGCTGCTGACGGTGGGGCTGGCCAAGTTCTTCAATCTGGGGCCGGGCATGGCGGCGGGGATCCTGGCGGGTTCCCTCACCTCGACCCCGGCGCTGGTGGGTGCCCAGGATGCCTTGCGTAGCGGTCTGCTCAACCTGCCTCATCAAACCGATATGCAGGCGGTGCTGGACAACATGGGCATCGGCTACGCCCTGACCTATCTGGTGGGTCTGGTTGGCCTGATGCTGGTGGTGCGCTATCTCCCGTCGCTGGCACGACTCGATCTCAATACCGAGGCGCAAAAAATCGCCCGCGAGCGGGGTCTCTCCGACAGCGAGAGTCGCAAGACCTATCTGCCCATCATCCGCGCCTATCGGGTGGGCCCCGAACTGGCAGCCTGGATCGGTGGCCGTACCCTGCGCGAGACCGGCATCTATCCCCATACCGGCTGCTATGTAGAGCGGATCCGCCGCAACGGCATTCTGGCCAGTCCCGATGGCGATGCCGTCATTCAGGAAGGGGATGAGATCGCCCTGGTGGGCTATCCCGAGAGCCACGAGAAGCTGGACGTCAACTATCGCAACGGTAAAGAGGTGTTCGACCGCAACTTGCTTGACCTACAGATCGTTACCGAAGAGATAGTGGTAAAGAATGACTCCGTGGTAGGCCGCCATCTGGTGGAGCTCAACCTCACCGAGAAAGGGTGCTTCCTCAACCGGGTAGTGCGCTCCCAGATCGAGATGCCGTTCGATCGCAACATCATGCTGCAAAAGGGCGACGTGTTGCAGATCAGCGGCGAGAAGCAGCGGGTCAAACTGCTGGCCAACAAGATCGGCTTTATCAGCATCCACAGCCAGACCACGGATCTGGTGGCCTTCACCACCTTCTTCGTACTCGGCCTGCTGATCGGCTCCGTTTCGCTGGTGTTCGGTCAGATCGAATTCGGTCTCGGCAACGCCGTCGGCCTGCTGCTGGCAGGCATTCTGATGGGTTACCTGCGGGCCAACCACCCGACGGTCGGCTATGTGCCGCCCGGCGCGCTCAGATTGGCCAAGGATCTTGGTCTGGCGGTCTTTATGGTGAGCACGGGCCTGAAAGCCGGTGGCGGCATCCTCGACCACCTCAGCGAGGTGGGTACGGTAGTGCTCTTCTCCGGCATGCTGGTGACCACCTTGCCAGTGCTGGTCGGCTATCTGTTCGGGGTCTGGGTGCTCAAGATGAACCCGGCACTGCTGCTCGGTGCCATCACAGGTGCCCGTACCTGTGCCCCGGCGATGGATGTGGTCAACGAGGCAGCCAACAGCTCCATTCCGGCGCTCGGTTATGCCGGTACCTATGCGGTGGCCAACGTGATGCTGACCCTGGCGGGCTCCTTTATCATCGGCTTCTGGTTCTAGCCAGCAGCCATCACATTACCGCTAACAAAGAAGGGAGCCTCAGGCTCCTAATGCCGATCAGTTAAGGATCCATTGACCGATCCTTCTGAT
>NZ_JRJY01000168.1:0-388 GCF_000801015.1 Aeromonas sp. ZOR0001
CAAAGCGGTAGGTTCATCAACTCGAACAGGGAGTCGAGTAGCCCTGAGTTGCGCGAAGCGTGAGGCTGAAAATCCCCTTGTGTATGGAGATGGTATTCACCTGACAGTTGCCCACAAAAGGGAGTGGTCATACGGCTTCAAACCGGATAACAAAACGGTACCCCTACCATGTTATCTGGAGTCACCGTATGACCACCAACGAGAAAGTAGCACGTCGCAAACTCAGCCTGCTAGAGCTCGCCAAAGAGCTCAATAATGTCAGTAAAGCCTGCAAGCTCATTGGCTACAGCCGCCAGCAGTTCTACGACATTCGCCGTAATTACCAGACCTATGGCGCCGAGGGCTTGCTCGACAAATTGCCCGGCTGTAAAGGGGCTCATCCCAATCG